>DATAGN010000662.1:0-4492 GCA_036263715.1 Ramlibacter sp. | reverse complement strand
AACGGTCGACACCGCTCTGGTCACCAAAACCTGGTTGCGCGAACAAGGGCGTCGTAACCGCGTGCTCAGAAAGCACCACGCGCGCCTCTTGTCTCGAACACTCCCTCGTACGTTCACCCGTCGTGCTGATGGTGGTGTGTGAGCGTTCGAACGGATGCCGGAGGGTCAGGGTGGGGTAGCCCGTCTCGGCGAAGTAAAGGAGGAGACGCGGGCTTCAGCCCGCGTCGGGGGACATTCGCCGAGGCGGGCTGCCCCACCCTGACCCGGAGCGAGCGGCAAACCAGCGAGAAGCAGCGTAGACATCGCCGTCACCGGCATGGGAACGGTACCTACAAACCGCGGGGCTGCTCGTCGTTATGTTGACTCAACAGAACAACGATGGGAGATCCCGCCATGAGATTCTCGATCTGGAAACGCTACGGCTTCGGCTGGATCACGCTGGCGTTCTTCCTTTTCAGCCTGGCCGGCCACTGGATCTTCGGCTGGATGGACTACAGCAACGAACAGGTCGCGCACGGCGAAAGCCTCGACGTCAACGGCTACGTCGTGCAGATGATGCGCGAGACCATGGAGAACTGGCAGTCCGAGTTCCTGCAGCTGATGTGGCAGGTGCTGGGCCTCACCTACTTCCTCTACATCGGCTCGCCGCAGTCCAAGGAAGAAGATGACCGCATGGAGGACAAGCTGGACCTGATCCTCAAGCGCATCGACCCGGCCAACGCCGATCGCCTCATCGCCGAACTCGATCACAAGTACCCGGGCCGCGAAGTCGGCCCGAAAATGTGATCAACGCCGCGCGAGTCCCAGCACCAGCGTCCTGACCATCGCATCGGCGAGCTTCTCGCGGTTGCGCAGGCTGTCGCCGGCTTCCGGCCGGTACCAGACCAGCGACCACTGCAGGCCGCCCAGCAGCGTCTTGACCGCGATCGAGATGTTCAGGTCCGACAGCAGGCCCGCCTTCAGCGCGGCCTGGGCCTGCTGGCGGAACAGGCCTTCGAAGCGGTCGCGGCTGGCGATCAGTTCGTCGAGTTCCGCGCGCTGCCGCGGCGTGAGGGCGCCGAAGCGATGCAGCTGCACGCCTTGCACCACCACGCTCTCGAACGCGTGGTGTTCGAACATGGCCAGGGCGTGCGCCTTCATCATGGCCTGCAGCACGTCCAGCGGCGTTCCGGCGGTGCCGCGTGCCGGCTCGACTGCCTCGAACAGCAGGTCCATGCCGAGGCGGTGCACGTCGAAGAACAGGTCCACCTTGGACTGGTAATGGTGGTACACGCGGCCCTTGGTCGCGCCCATGCGGCGTGCCACGACGTCGATGCTGGTCGCATGGAAGCCCTGTTCCATGAAGCACTGGGCGGCCGCTTGCAGGATCTCCAGCCGCGCCGGGCTCAGGTCGATCATGCGCGGGCCTCGCCGCGCCGGATGTCCCCGAGCAGCTGCTTGCCGTAGCTGCGGGCGTCCACTTCCAGGATGTAGCGGGCGGAGCCCACGTAGCGGCGCTGCACGGCGCGCCTGTGCCTCGCGATCTCCGCCTCCATCGTGTCGCGGCCGGGCAGCCGGACCGCGCCCGCGAGCAGCGCGGCCAGCCAGCGCGATTGCAGTTCGACCAGCGGGATGGTCGGTCCGACCGGCTGCACCAGCCCCAGGAAATACAGGCCCGGCAGCTGCGGCGGCGTCATGCGGCGGTACAGGCTCGGCACGTCGTCGTTCACTTCGAAGAGCGCCGGGTCCAGGAAGGGAAAGCGGGTGCGATAGCCGGTGGCTTCGATGATCGCGTCGACGCGTTCGCTGCTGCCGTCCTCGAACTCCACGCTGTCGCCCCGCAAGGTGCGCACGTTGGGCTTCACGCGGATCCAGCCGTGGCCGCAATAGGGCAGCAGTTCCTGGCTCAGGGTCGCATGCTCGCGCCAGACGGCATGGCGCGGGCGCGGCACGCCGAAGCGTTCCTGGTTGCCGACGGCGAGGTAGGCGAACCAGCGCACCAGCGTGCGCGTGACCGGCGTCGGCAGGTGCAGCTTGCGCGCGAAGAAGGCGGACCAGCGATCCACCGGTACGCCCATGATGTACTTGGGCATCACCCAGGCGCTGCGCCGCGTCGACAGGAAGGTGCGGTTCGCGCCCTTGCACACGTCCACGGCGATGTCGACGGCCGAATTGCCGATGCCGATCACCAGCACATTCTTCCCCGCGAAGGGCTCGGCCGTCCGGTAGTCGTGCGAGTGGATGCGCAGGCCGTCGAAGGTGCCGGGAAAGTTCGCGCCCCGCGCGTCCCAGAGATGGCCGTTGGCCACGATCACCGCGCGGTACAGGCGCGACTCGCCGTCCGCGAGCGTCACCCGCCAGTGGCCGTCGCCGTTCGGCGCCACCCGTTCGACCTTGCAGCGAAAGCGGAAGTGCCGCTTCACGTCGAAGCGCGACGCATAGCTTTCCAGCCACTCCATCACCTCGGCGTGCGAGAGGAAGTCGGGGTAGCTGTCCGGGATGGGATGGTCCGGGTAGCCCAGGTTGCGGCGGCTCGTGTCGATGTGCAGGCTGCGGTACGCGGACGACAGGCCGTTGTCGTTCTCGTAGCGCCACATGCCGCCGATGTCGGAGCCGATCTCGAAGCCTTCGATGGCGACGCCGCGCTCGTGCAGCGCCTTGGCGGCGGCGACGCCGGAGGAGCCGGCGCCGACGATGCAGACCGGCAGCGGCTGCGTCATCGCGTCGTCTCTGCCGCCAGGAAGGAGGCAACCAGGGCATCGGTGCCGGCATCGGGCGTGAATCCGAGGGCCAGCGCACGTCGCGAGGTGAAGACCCTGGGCCACGCATCGAGGATGGCTTGCACCTTCGCGTCCGCGGCCCAGGTGACGCGGGCCCCGGCGCCCGGCTGGTGGCGGTCGACCGCCTCGACCAGCTGCGCCGGCGTGACGGTCAGCCCCGGCAGGTTCATGATGCGCGCCGCCTGCAGCGCATCGGCGGGCAGGGCAGCGAGGTGCAGGAAGCTGTCCACCACCTTGTCGACGGAGGCGACGGCCATGCGGCTGTCGCGCTGCATGCGGCAGGCGGTGGGCTGGCCGCGCAGCGGCTCGCGGATCAGCGCGGCAACCTGGTCGGAGATCGAGCCGCTGGCCGGGCCGGGATGCGTCAGCACGATGGGCAGGCGCAACGCGCGGCCGTCGATGTAGCCGTGGCGGCTGTAGTCGGCCAGCAGCAGTTCGGCGACCGCCTTGTGCGTTCCGTAGGAGGTGCCCGGCGCCTGGAACACGTCGTCGTCCACGGTCTCCGGCAGCTTGCCGCCGAAGGTGGAGATCGAGCTGGCGAACAGCAGCATCGGCGCGGTGCGGGCGCGCCGGCATCGCTCCAGCAGTTCGACCAGGCCCAGCACGTTGGTCTGCAATCCCCGCGCGAAGTCGCTTTCGGCGTCCAGCGTGAGCGTGGCCGCGAGATGCAGGACCGCGTCCACCGGCGCCTCGAACAGCCGGTCGAGCACGGCTGCGTCGCGCAGGTCCCCTTGCACCTGCGTGACTCGCATCGGAGCGTGATCCGGCACGCTCGCAGCGCGCGCATCGAACAGCACCATCTCGTCAATGCGCCGGCCGGCGATACGCGCGTCGGCGACGAGCCGGCGCACGAAACGCGTTCCCAGGAATCCGGCGGCGCCGAGGACGAGGACCCGCATCAGGTCGTCCCCACCGGCGTCACGGGGGAAGCGACGGCGCCGGGCAGCCGCAGCGGCGGCGCCGTGAGCAGGAAGCGCGAGCGGCCTTGCGCACGCAGGTGCTGCGCCAGCGGCGTCAGCCACCAGAGTTCGCCCAGGTGCACGCCCAGCTTGAAGAGGCAATGTTCGTGCAAGGGCAGCGCCGCGCAGCAGCCGGCATGCGGCCGCGCGGGATAGGCTTCCACGGCGTAGTTGTCGGCGGCTATCGCCGCGATGCCGCTGTCCGTGATCCACTGCAACAGGCGCGCGTCGCGTCCGTCGAGCACGCTGCCGGTCTGCTCCAGCGCTTCGTGCGTCGGCTGCTGCTTCATGCCCAGCACCGCCTGCGCGAAGCCGGTGTGGAAGCAGACGATGTCGCCGCTTTCCACCACGACGCGGTCTGCTGCGAGCACGCGCGAGAGCTTTTCCCAGTCCACCAGCGTGCGGGCATCGCCGAAATGCGCGTGCAGGTCGATCATCACCGCGCGGCCCTGCACCGCCTTTTCGGCCATGTTCTGGATGCCCAGCGCCTGCGCCTGCGAGGTGCTGCGCGCCCCGGCACCCGCCGCCCCGGCGTCGCCAGGCTCCGAAGGCCCCATCACGTCGCGCTGTGCGCGAAAGCCGTTGTAGTAGACCGCCTCCGGCAGGCCATCGCCGTCGGCATCGAACAAGGAGCCGACGTGGGCCAGCCCGTCCCATTGCGTGGAGTACTGCAGGTGCAGGATGGCGAGGTCGTCGCTGATCACGTCGGTGCGGTCCTGCACCAGGTCCGCCAGCCGGAAGTTGAAGTTGACGCGGCCCTGGCGCAGGGTGGGG
>DATAGN010000661.1:0-1972 GCA_036263715.1 Ramlibacter sp. | reverse complement strand
CACGGTCTGGCGCGAATCGCGCTGCAACTCGGTGAGCAGCAGCACGTCGTGGCGGTCGAGTTGGTTCATTCCTTATTTCCCATTCTTCGAGGAATGGCATTCTCCACGAGTCCGGGAAAACGAAGAAACAGGAAGCACTTTTTCCTTGCGCGCACCTAAGCTGTGCCCCATGCAAGATACCGCCGCCTCCGCCATCGTCCGCCCCGACTACCAGCTGGCCGACAGCCTGTGGGCGCGCAGCGGCGCCGTCTTCCTCACCGGCACGCAGGCGCTGATCCGGCTGATGCTGATGCAGCGCCACCGCGATGCAGCCGCCGGCCTGGACACGCGCGGCTTCATCAGCGGTTACCGCGGCTCGCCGCTGGGCATGGTCGACCAGGCGGTGTGGAAGGCCGGGAAGAAGTTCGAGGACGCGGGCCTGCGCTTCCTGCCGGCGATCAACGAGGAGCTCGGCGCCACCGCGGTGCTGGGCACGCAGCGCGTGGAGGCCGACCCCGAGCGCACCTGCGCCGGCGTGTTCGCCATGTGGTACGGCAAGGGGCCGGGCGTCGACCGCGCCGGCGACGCCCTCAAGCACGGCAACGCATACGGCGCGTCTCCGCACGGCGGCGTGCTGATGGTGGCGGGCGACGACCACGGCTGCGTCTCCTCGTCGATGCCGCACCAGAGCGACCAGGCATTCCAGTCGTGGCACGCGCCCATCGTCGCGCCGGCGAACGTCGCCGAGTACCTGGAGTTCGGCCTATACGGGTGGCAGCTTTCAAGGTTCTCCGGCAACTGGGTCGGCTTCACGGCCTTGTCCGAAGTGGTGGAAAGCGGATCGACCGTCGACCTCGACCTCGTGAACGCGCGCGTCGCGACCTGGCAGGACGGCGACACGGTGCGCCGCATCACGGGCTACACGCCCCCGCGGGGCGGCCTGCACTACCGCTGGCCCGACCTGCCTTCGCTCACCATCGAACAGCGCTTGCATGCCAAGCTGGACGCGGTGCGCGCCTTCGCCCGCGTCAACAGCATCGACCGGCACATCGTGTCCGGCCAGCGCGCGACGGTCGGCATCGTCACCGCCGGCAAGGCGCACTACGACTTCATGGAAGTGCTGCGGCGCCTGGACATCTCCACCGAAACGCTGGCGGCGCATGGCGTGCGCATCTACAAGCTGGGGCTGACCTACCCGATCGAGCCGACCCGCATGCGCGAGTTCGTGCGCGGCCTGAGGGAAGTGCTGGTGGTCGAGGAGAAGGGCCCGATCGTCGAGGAGCAGCTGCGCTCCATGTTCTACAACGACGCCGTGCGCCCGGCGATCGTCGGCAAGCGCGATGCGCAGGACCGGCCGCTGGTGTCCGCACTGGGCGAGCTGCGGCCGTCACGCCTGATCGAGATCGTCGCCAACTGGCTGGTCGGCCACTTCGCCGATCTGGACCGGCGCCACCTGGTGCGCGACTTCACGCTGCCGGAACTGCTGTCGAACGAGAGCGATGCGGTCAAGCGCGTTCCGTACTTCTGCGCCGGCTGCCCGCACAACACCTCGACCAAGGTGCCCGAGGGCTCGCATGCGCAGGCCGGCATCGGCTGCCACTTCATGGCGAGCTGGATGAACCGCGACACCGAAGGCCTGATCCAGATGGGCGGCGAAGGGGTGGACTGGGTGTCGCACGCGATGTTCACGAAGGTGCCGCACGTCTTCCAGAACCTGGGCGATGGCACCTACTACCATTCCGGCTATCTCGCGATCCGCCAGGCCGTGGCCGCGAAAGCCACCCTCACGTACAAGATCCTGTTCAACGATGCGGTCGCGATGACGGGCGGGCAGCCGGTCGACGGCGTGATCAGCGTGGACGGCATCGCGCGCCAGGTGGAAGCCGAAGGCGTGAAGCAGGTGGTGGTCCTGTCCGACGACATCGGCAAGTACGAAGCGATCAAGGACCGCTTCCCGGCCGGCACCGAATTCCACGACCGCGCCGAGCTCGAC
>DATAGN010000660.1:0-10364 GCA_036263715.1 Ramlibacter sp. | reverse complement strand
CTGAACCTGCTGCGGCTGTTCGACGCGGTCTACCGCACGCGCAATGTCAGCCGTGCCGCCGACCTGCTGGACCTGACGCAGCCGGCCGCGAGCCAGGGCCTGAGCCGCCTGCGCACCCTGCTGCAGGACCCGCTGTTCATGCGCACGGCCGGCGGCGTGCAGCCCACGCCCAAGGCGCAGCGCCTGGCCGAGCCGGTGCGGCATGCCCTGGCGACGCTGGAGCAGGCCCTGGGCGAGACGGCGGACTTCGACCCGGCGCAGTCGAGCCGCACCTTCCACCTGCACATGAGCGACATCGGCGAGGGCCGCTTCCTGCCGGAGCTGATGGTGGCGCTGCGCGAGCGCGCGCCCGGCGTGCGCGTGCAGACGCGGCCCGTCCCGCGCGAGCAGATCACCGAGGCGCTGGACGACGGACGCATCGACTTCGCCTTCGGTTTCCTGCCGATGGTCAAGGAGACGCAGCGCGTGCGGCTGCTGGAGGACCGCTACGTGGTGCTGCTGCGCGCGGGCCATCCCTTCACGCGCAGGAAACGCTCGGCGGCGGCCCTGCTGGATGCGCTGCGCGAGCTGGAGTTCGTGGCGGTGCGCTCCCATGCCGACATCCTGCGCATCGTGCAGCAGATGGGCCTGGAGGATCGCCTGCGGCTGGTGACCGAGCACTTCATGGTGCTGCCGTCCATCGTGATGGCCACCGATCTCGCCGCGATCATGCCGCGCAACATCGCGCGCAGCTTCGAGGCGTGCGCGATCGTGGAGCCGGCGTTCCCGCAGCGCGACTTCACCGTCTCGCTGCACTGGAGCCGGCGCTTCGAAGCCGATCCGGGCAACCGGTGGCTGCGCGACCAGATCGAGGAGTTGTTCAGGGCGTGACGGTGCCGGCCTTGCGGCGCTCGTTGCGCCACTGCCGGTAGGCGCACATGCCGTCGGCGCCGAGCTTCAGTTCCACCGCGGCGCCGAGCCCCACCTGCGCATCGAGCGGCGGCGGCGTGTCGCCTTCCCAGCGCAGGATGGCGAGCGCCAGTTCCAGTGCAGCCACCGTTTCGTCATCGCCGTCCTGTGCCCGCGGCGAAGTGGCGAGCTCCCGCTGCACGTCGAGCAGCAGGCGGTGCAGGAAAGTGAGTTCGGTGCGGGCGAGTTCGACCCGGGTGGCATCCATGCATGCATGGTGTCGCACCGCGAGCGCGGGCCCTGTCGGAGTTCTGCGGGGGCTCCCGTAGGTCGGGTTGCGCAAGGCGCAGCCCGACAACCTCAGCCTTGCATCTTCGCCAGCCGCTCCGCCGCCTCGCGCTTGCCGATGCCGCGCAGGGCCGCGATCGCTTCGAGCTGCCGCGCCCGCGGCCGCGCTTCGCCATGCTCCCACTTGTAGACCGACTGTCCGGACACGCCCAGCAGCGTGGCGAAGTCCGCCGCCGACAAGCCGAGCTTGCGGCGCTGGGCGGCCAGCCGCGTGGCGCTGAAGCGCCGCTGCCGCCCGCCGGCGTCTTCAGCCTCGGCGGCGGGAGAACTGCGGGTCGACGACTTGCCCACGCGCTTGACCTGCCGCTCGAGGTCGTCGATGCGGCGGCGCAGGGCTGCAATGTGCGCACGGTATTGCGCCGAGGACTTCTTGAACTCCTCGGTCTGCGCGCGGACTTCCTTGCGCGCGATACGGGCGATCTCGTCCTTCAGGACGGCAGCGATGTTGGGCATGGGCAGGATGGATGGCCGGTGTCGTGCGGAGCAGGGCTCCGGTCCCGGTCTGGGGTCTCCCTTGGGGCCCATCATAGTCGCGCTACCGCACGGAAGGGCCGGTGACGCCACAATGCAACGGATGCCAGACCTGAAGCTTGCCGTCATCGACGTTCGCCCCGGCGCGGCGCTGGAGAGCCAGTCCGGGCTGCAACTGCTGCGCCCGCGCATCTACGGGGCCTGGATGGAGCCGCCGGGCCGCCGGCGCGCCGCGGCCATCGTGATGCATCCCACCAGCAACTTCATGGGGCACTACCTGATCGACCCCCTGGCGCAGCGCGGCGTCGCCTGCATGGGGCTGAATTCACGTTACGCCGGCAACGACACGCTGCTGCTGATGGAGCGCGTGATCCAGGACCTGGGCGCCGGCGTGCAGTTCCTGCGGGCGCAGGGCTACGACAAGGTGGTGCTGGTCGGCAACTCCGGCGGCGCGTCGCTGTCGGCCTTCTACCAGGCGCAGGCCGAGCACCTCACCATCGAGCACATGGTGGATGGCGATCCGGCCGGCCTGTCGCCGCAGGACCTGCCGCCGGTGCAGGGGCTGGCGCTGTGCGCCGCGCACGAGGGGCGATCGACGCTGATGCGCAACTGGATCGATCCGTCCGTCACCGACGAACACGATGGCCTGTCGGTGGATCCCGCCCTGGATATGTACGACGCGCGCAATGCGCCGCCGTTCTCGCACGAGTTCCTGGACCGCTTCCGCAACGCGCAGCAGGCGCGGTACGAGCGCATCGACCAGTGGGTGCAGCGCAGGCTGGCGCAGCTGCGCAGCCTGGGCGAGCCGGGCAGTCCGCGCGACGAGGTGTTCCTGGTGTACCGCACGCATGCGGACCCGCGCTTCCTGGACCTGGCGCTCGATGCGAACGACCGTACCCTGGGCAGCATCTGGGGCGCGGGTGCGGCCGGCGCCCGGGCCGTCAATTACGCGGCCAGCCAGATGGGGCGCGTCACCTCGCTGACGGGATGGCTGTCGCAATGGTCGCCGCGCAGCCGCGCGGATGGCCCGTCGAGCCTGGCACGCACCTCGGTGCCCGCGCTGCTTTGCACCTACACGGCGGACCAATCCACCTTCGCGAGCACGCGCGCGGCGTGGCTGGGTGCCGGCGGCGACCGCATCCGCAACATCGACATCGGCGGGGGCAACCACTATCTTGCCGGCCAGGCGGCGCTGGTGGAACAGGTGGCGGATGCCATGGCGCAGTGGATCCTCCAGCTCTGAGTGAGGGTTGTCCTACACCGGTGTGCGCTTCGTCCTACAAGGCAGGAATTAAGTCACTCCTACTATTCGCGACTCTCCTGTCCATCCATCGTCTTGGAAACCAGCAGCCCCGTCCCCGACCGTCCCGGCAAGACCGCCGTCTGGACGACGTCGCGTGCGCGGGGCCGCTTCGACGCACAGCAGACCGTTCCCTCCACGACGCAGCCGGCCGACCCGGGCGTCCGCTCGCTCGATGAAGTGCGGCAGGTGTTCTGGGACGCGTACCGGCACCTCTTCCCGCCGCACTCGCTGGCCGCGCAGATGCCCAATGGCAGCGTGGTCATCTCCTGGTCGATCATGGATGAACCGTCGGCGCGCTATCCCTATGCCGCGCCGGTGATGCTGCGCTTCGACCCCGACCTGCTCGAGACCATGTCGCACGCGGATGCCGGGCGCCGCGCGCAGCTGGCCGCCAAGTTCGAAAGCAACCTGCGCGAGGGGCTGCGCGGCTACGACCCCTTCGCGCGCTTCCCGAACGCGCGCGTCGTCATCATCGGCTGAGCCGCAGAAACCCGCAGGCCGACGAACGCGCCTTGACGCGCGCCGGCTCGCCGTCTAGATTGAACAGATGGATAAACCAGCTGTTCAAACTCGGCGCACCGCTTCCAGGCGCACCGCGGCCGCGGCGCCGGAGCGCGCCGCGCGTGCGGACGGCGCCGGCACCCGCGCGCTCATTTTGGAAGCCGCGCGCCGCCGGCTGGTGGAGGGCGGCTACGCCCGCCTGAACGTGCGCGACATCGCGCGCGACGCCGGCGTGAACCACGCGCTGATCGGGTACCACTTCCACGGCAAGCAGCAGCTGGTGCTGGCGGTCCTGGACGAGGCCAACAACCGGCTGCTGGAGCGGCAGGCGCGCATGTACGACGCCGACGCGGGGGCCTCGCGCAAGTGGGCGCAGGCCTGCAGCTTCTACGAGGAAGACCTCGCCTCCGGCTTCGTGAAGCTGCTGATGGAGCTGATGGGCGCCAGCTTCCACGACGAGGAACTGCGCCGCGAGTTCACGCCCCGCATGCTGGCGTGGCACCGCCTGATCGAGGAGGCCGTGCAGGAATTCGTGGACAGCCTGCAGCTGCAGCTGCCGGTTCCCGCGCGCGCCATCTCCGCCTGGATCGGCTGGTTCTGGACCGGCATGGAAGCGAGCATGGCGCTCGGCATCCCCGAAAAGGACGGCCACCAGCGCGAGGCGCTCCAGGCCATGACCACGCTGCTGCGCCACCTGGAAGGCGCAGGGCGGCCCGAGCGCAACGCCAGGACCCGCAGGAGAGCATGATGGCCGACGTCCCTTCGCCCCCCGACCGGCTGCTGCGCACCGCAGGGCCGCTGCCCGAACCCGGCACGTTGGTGCAGCCGTATCCCTTCGAGACCGTGGTGCCGCGCAGGGAAGGCTTTGTCGAGCGCGGAGGCGTGAAGTCCTGGTACGCGCAGTACGGGGACAGCGGGCCGTGGCTGGCCTTCGCGCCGATCTTCCAGATCGCCAACAGCCACATGCTGCGGGGCGTGGTGCCGTACCTGTCGCAGCATTACCGCGTGGTGGTGATGGACCTGCGGGGCAACGGCCGCTCGGACCGACCCGACACGCCGGACCAGTACACCTTCGACCACTACTACGCGGACTTCCTGGCGGTGCTGGACCGGCTGGAGATCGAGCGGACGGCGGTGGTCGGCATCTCGGCCACCGCCATGTGCGGCATCCGCTTGGCCAGCGAGCAGCCCCAGCGCGTCTCGCACCTGTTCCTGGTGGGCGGTTGGGTCGAGCGGCGCATGGACAATCCGGCGATCGTCGAGGTCGTGCAGCAGCAGCTGCGGCGCATGCGCGAGGACTGGCCCGGCTACCTGGACGAGTTCTTCACGCTCTGCTTCAACGAGCCGCACTCGACCAAGCCTTACGAGGATGCGGTGCGTGACGGCTGGGCGGCCGAGGGTGCGCACGTCGCGCTGGGACTCGCGGGCTGGCTCGGTCACGACCTGAGCACGACGGCGCAGACGGTGCGCTGCCCGACCCTGGTGGTGCACGGCGACCGGGACAAGCGCGTTCCCTATTCGCAGGGAGAGCTGGCCGCCCGCCTGATCCCCGGGGCGCGGCTCGTGACCATCGGCGAGGGCGGGCACCTGCTGCCGGCACGCGACCCGGTGGCCTTCTGCAACCTGGTGCGCGAGTTCACCGGCGTCGAGCCGGTGCGCTCCACCTGGGTCCGCGGGATGGCACGCAAGCGCAAGGCCCTCTTCGTCTCCAGCGCCATCGGCCTCGGCCACGTGCAGCGCGACCTGGCGATCATGCGCGCCATTCGCACGCTGCACCCGGACCTGGAGGTCGACTGGTTCACGGTGCCGCCGGCGGCGGGGTACCTGGAGCGCGAGGGCGAGCGGGTGCACCCCATGACGGTGCGCCTGGCCAACGAGAGCCGCCACTTCGAAGGAATGGCAGGCGAGCACGACCTGCAGGCCTTCTTCGCGCTGCGCACGATGGACGAGGTGATGGCGCGCAACTTCCTCGTGTTCGCCGAGCTGCTGCGCCAGGAGCACTACGACATCGTCATCGGCGACGAGGCCTGGGAAGTCGACTACCACCTGCACGAGAACCCCGAGCTCAAGCGCCAGCCCTTCGTCTTCCTCACCGACTTCGTCGGCTGCCTGCCCATGGAGGAGGGCAACGAACGCGAGGCCTACCTGTGCGCGGACCGCAATGCCGACGACATCGAGCACGTGGCCCGCTATCCCTGGATCCGCGACCGCGCCATCTTCGTCGGCAACCCCGAGGACACGCCGGACCTGCCTTTCGGACCGGGCCTGCCGGTGATCCGCGATTGGACGCAGCGCAACTTCACCTTCACGGGCTACGCGCTTCCGTTCGACCCGGCGTCCCTGGCCGACACCGATGCGCTGCGTGCGCGGCACGGCTATCGCCGCGACGAGAAGCTGGTGATCGCCGCCGTCGGTGGCACCGCGGTCGGTGCGCCGCTGCTGCACCGCATCGCCCAAGCCTTCCCGCGGATGAAGAAGGCGGTGCCGGAGCTGCGCATGGTGCTGGTCGCCGGGCCGCGCGTGCCGCGCGAGGCATTCCCGGTGGTGGACGGGCTGGACGTGCTGCCCTACGTGCACAACCTCTTCGAGCACCTGGCCTGCTCGGACCTGGCGCTGGTGCAAGGCGGGCTGAGCACCTGCATGGAGCTGGTGGCGACGAAGCGCCGCTTCCTCAGTTTCCCGCTGGAGCGCCACTTCGAGCAGTGCATCCACGTGCGCCACCGCCTGCACAACTACTGCGCGGATTGCGCCGTGCGCTTCCGCGAGCTGTCCGTGGACGAACTCGCGGACAAGGCGCTGGCGACGATGCACGCGCCGGTGGCCTACCGGCCAGTGGAGACGGATGGGGCGCTGCGGGCGGCGCGGGAGATCCTGGCGGTGATGGAGAACCGGCACTGGGCCGCGGCCTAGCGGGTTCTGCTCCTCCCCCAGCGGGGGAGGGTGCAAGTCAGGAAGTCAGCGCCTTCAGCACATTTTCGGGAGTCGCGGGCGCATCGAGCTGCACCTTCGCATCCCCATGCGCACTGGCGACTGCATCGCGCAGCGCCTCCCACACGCTGATCGCCAGCATGAACGGCGGCTCGCCCACGGCCTTGCTGCCGCCCACGTTGTCCTCCGGGTTCGGCTCGGGCCAGAGCGCCACCTTGAAATGCTCCGGCACGTCGCCGGTCGCCGGGATCTTGTACGTGCTGGGCGCGTGCGTCGCGAGATGGCCCTTCTCGTTCCACACCAGCTGCTCCGTCGTGAGCCAGCCCATGCCCTGGACGAAGCCGCCCTCGATCTGGCCGATGTCGATGGCCGGATTGATCGAGGTGCCGACGTCGTGGAGGATGTCCACCTTCAGCACGCGGTTCTCGCCCGTGAGCGTGTCGATCGCCACTTCCGTGCACGCGGCCCCATAGGAGAAGTAGTAGAAGGGCCGGCCGGTGAGGGTGTGCTTGTCGTAGTGGATCTTGGGCGTCTTGTAGAAGCCGTCGCTCCACAGCTGCACGCGCGAGTGGTAGGCATCATCGACGACCTGCTCCCAGGTCTCCACCGCCTTCGGGCCGCTGACCTGGCCGTGCGCGAAGATCACCTGCTCGGGCCGGCAGGCCTGCTTTTCTGCGACGTACGCCGCCAGGCGCTCGCGCACCTGCCGCGCCGCGAATTGCGCCGCGCGCCCGTTGAGGTCGGTGCCGCTCGAGGCCGCGGTCGCACTCGCGTTGGGCACCTTGCTGGTGTCGGTGGCGCTGATGCGCACCCGGGCGAAAGGCACGCCCAGTTCATCGGCCACGAGCTGCAGGATCTTGGTGTGCAGCCCCTGGCCCATCTCGGTGCCGCCGTGGTTCACCTGCACGCTGCCGTCGTTGTAGACATGGACCAGTGCGCCGGCCTGGTTGAAGAAGGTCGCCGTGAAGGAGATGCCGAACTTCACCGGCGTGAGAGCGATGCCGCGCTTGATCACCGGACTGTGCGCGTTCCAGCGCGCGATCTCCTCGCGCCGGCGGCGGTAGCCGGCGTCCTGCTCCAGGCGCGCAACGAGCGGGTCGAGGATGTTGTCCTCCACCTTCATCTCGTAGTGCGTGACGTCGCGCTCGCCGATGCCGTAGAAGTTGGCCTTGCGCACGTCCAGCGGATCCTTGCCCAGCGCCCGGGCGATGTCGCCCAGCATCGCCTCGGTGACGATCATCCCCTGTGGACCGCCGAAACCGCGGAAGGCGGTGTGGCTCTGCACGTTGGTCTTGCAGCGGTAGGAAACGATCTCCACGTCCGACAGGAAGTAAGCGTTGTCGACGTGGAAGACGGCGCGGTCCGCGACCGGGCCGCTCAAGTCCGCGCTCCAGCCGCAGTTGGCGGCCAGCATCAGCTTCAGTCCGAGAATGCGGCCGTCGTCGTCGAAGCCGACCTCCCAGTCGTAGGCGAAGGGATGGCGCTTGCCGGTGACCAGGAAGTCGTCGTCGCGGTCCAGGCGCAGCTTGACCGGGTGCCGGAACTTGCGCGCGGCCAGTGCCGCCCACACCGCGAAGTGGCCGGCCTGCGTTTCCTTGCCGCCGAAGCCGCCGCCCATGCGCCGGCACTGCACGTTCACCGCATGGTTCGGCACGCCCAGGGCATGCGCCACCCAGTGCTGCACCTCGCCCGGATGCTGCGTGCTGGAATGAATCCACCAGTTGTCCTGCTCCAGCGGCAAGGCGTAGGCGACCTGGCCTTCCAGGTAGAAGTGCTCCTGGCCGCCGACCTCCAGCGAGCCTTTCAGCCGGTGCGGCGCCCGCGCGAGAGCTTCTTCGGGTTCGCCGCGGCGCACCGTCACCGGCGGCAGCACGAAGCTTTGCGCCGCCAGCGCCTCGCGCACGTCGATCACCGCGGGCAGCGGCTCGATGTCCAGCTTCACCTTGCGCGCGGCGCGCCGCGCCTGCATGACGGTGTCGGCCACCACGATGCCGACGACCTGCCCGATGCACTCCACTGTCTCGCGCGCGAAGATCGGCTCGTCGTGCACGAAGGTCGCCAGCAGGGGATCGCCGGGAATGTCGTCCGCCAGCACGACGCCCACCACGCCCGGCATGGCCAGCGCTTGCGAGGCGTCGATGCCGCGCAGCTTGCCGTGGGCCACGTTCGACAGGATGGGTGCCGCATGAAGCGTGCCCTTCACTTCCGCGATGTCGTCGATGTAGGTGGCGCTGCCGGCGACCTGCGCACGGGCGCTTTCGTGGATCAGCGGGCTGCCGGTGGCCGGCTGCGTGGCCTGGCCCGAAAAGATCTTGTCGGGAGCGTTCATGGCGTCTCGGCTTCCGCCAGGCGGAAGCTCTCCAGGTTGATCTGCGTGAGGCCCTGGCTTTCCAGCCAGAAGCGCTGCACCAGGTTGCCGAGCACCTCGCAGCGGTAGGCCGACGAGGCGCGCATGTCGGTGATCGGCTGGAACTCCGCCCGCAGCGTCGCCGCGGCCTTCTGCACGGCTTCGGTCGTCCAGGCCTGGCCACGCAAGGCCGCTTCGGTCTGCACCGCCCGCACCGGCGTGGCCGCCACGCCGCCGGCGCCGATGCCGATGTGCTCCACGACGCCATCGTGGATGCGAGCGGCGATGGCAAGGCACACCGCGGAAATGTCGTCGTCGTAGCGTTTGGAGATCTTGTAGGCGCGCAGGAACTCGCCTGCCGTGGGACGCGGCACCTTGATCCACGCCAGCACCTCGTCGGGCGCCATCACGTTCTTGCGGTAGCCCGTGTAGAAGGCCTCCAGCGGCAGTTCGCGGTGGCCACGCACCGACAGCAGCACCACATGCGCGCCCAGCGCGATCAGCAGCGGCATCGAGTCGCCGATGGGCGAGCCGTTGGCGACGTTGCCGCCCAGGGTGCCCGAGTTGCGCACGGGCAGTCCCGCGAACCTGTTGGCGAAGGTCTTGAGTTGCGGCCGCTCCTGCACCAGCGCGGCAAAGGCATCGGACAGCGACACCGCCGCGCCGATGGCGAGGTGGTTCTCGTAAGGCTCGATGCGCCGCAGTTCCGCCACGCGCGTGAGGTCCAGCACCTTGGCAAAGCGCATGTGCATCTTGGTGATCCACAAACCGACGTCGGTGCAGCCGGCGACCAGCTGCGACTCGGGATGCTGCGCGCGCAGCGACAGGAGCTCGGGCAAGGAACGCGGCTCCAGGTACGCGCCCGAAGCGGGTACTTGCGCGCGGCGAATGGCCAGCTCCTCCAGCCGCCGCACGATCGCCTGTTCGTCGACCGCGGCACGGGGCAGCGCGGCCATCTGCTGCGCCGCATCCAGGATCGGCCGGTAGCCGGTGCAGCGGCACAGGTTGCCCGACAGCTCCTGCTGCGCCAGTTCCCGCGTGATCGTGCCGCCGGTGGACACGTGGTTCTGGTACATGCCGAACAGGCTCATGACGAAGCCCGGCGTGCAGAAGCCGCACTGCGAGCCGTGCGCCTGCACCATGGCCTCCTGCGCGGGGTGCAGCGTCCCGTCATCGGCAGCCAGGTCCTCGACCGTCCACAGCGCCATGCCGTCGATGCTGTGGGCCAGGCGGATGCAGCTGTTGATGGCGCGGTACTGCAGCCTGCCCGCGTTCGCTTCGCCCAGCACCACCGTGCAGGCCCCGCAGTCGCCCTCGCCGCAGCCTTCCTTGGTGCCCGTGCAGGCGAGGTCCTCCCGCAGCAGCTCCAGCAGCGTGCGGTCGGGTGGTACATTGACCAGGCTGACGAGTTCGCCGCGCCGGACAAATCGGATCGTCTTCGATTCCATCGCTTCCAGTATGGGGTCGCCCCCGCTGTTTCAGGGAGGTTAGGGGAGAACCTTCGCGGTTCGCATATCGGCGGCCTTATGGACGGGATGCAGCCCAAGGTATGAGAGAGCAGGCCCTTTTCGACAAGAT
>DATAGN010000659.1:0-15947 GCA_036263715.1 Ramlibacter sp. | reverse complement strand
GGCGTGTCGCTGGCCAGCTGGCACATCACCGGCTCGGGGCCGGCGACGCGCTCGACGATCGCCAGCAGGTCGCGGTCCTCGTAGATCTCCGGGTCCGCCCACAGGCCCTGGAAGGGCAGCGTCACGTAATACCGTTCGGGGCCCCGGCTGGACACTTCCTTCTCGCGGGCGATCTGCGCCTTGAGCAGCGGCGGAAAGGCTTCGGCCCAGCGCTGGAGCTTTTCGCGCGGGATGTGGTTGGGCAGGATGACGAGACTGTCGCGGTTGAAGTCCCGGGCAAAGGCGTCGTGTTCGGCAGCGGTGTAGCGCATGGGATGGATGGCAGGGGGAAGCGCGATGCTTCCACCCCGCGCGGGCTCGTGCAAGCTCAGCCGGCCAGTCCGCCTCCGATGGTCTGCGCAGACTGCAAATGTTGCCGCAGTACCGGCAATGTCTTGGCCGCGAAGTTGCGCAGGTCCGCATCCGCCAGCGTGCGGCTGGCCTGTTCGAACAGCGTCACGGCGGTCTGGTGGTCCTGCACGCCCGCGATGCGGATGTACTCGCGGTCGAACTCCGCGCCGTTCAGGCGCTGCAGCTGCGCCATCTTGGCCTGCTTGTCCGGCGGCAGCGTGGCCGGCGGGGTGACGCCCTTGGCGGCCAGGATGGTCTTGAGCTCGTTGCTCGACATGGTGTGGTGGTTCACCAGCATCTGGGCATAGTTCTTGACCTGGGCGCTGGCGCCGCGCTGCATGGCGAGCTGCGACACCTGGATCTCGTACAGGTCGTTGCCTGCCGCCGTGGTGACGAACGACAGGTCGGCGGCCGCCAGGCGGCCCGCGGTCGGCGCGGCATTGGCGCCCATGGAGGTATGGTGCATCGAGGAGCAGCCGCTGGCGAGGGCTGCGGCGCCGACGATGGCGGCGGCGAGAAGGTTGGATTGCAGGGACATCGCGTTCACTCTCTGGTTTGTGGAACGACGATCCTGCCCTTGCAGGCGCTCTCCCACGTAGTGATGCGCGGAACGCTGATGTAGGAGCAGGCGCGCGCCGCGCTAGTCGCATCGCCCCGGACGAATGGCTCGCCAGATGCACTCGTACAGGCGCGTAGGACGCGACCCATTTGCTCGGGTGCAACGCGCATGGCCGCGTTTTCCCTAGCCAGAATGAGGCTCATGAAAACACTCGTCGTCTTCTCACACCTGCGCTGGAACTTCGTTTACCAACGTCCTCAGCATCTGCTGTCCCGCCTGGCGCAGCGATGGCCTGTGATCTTCATCGAGGAGCCGATCCCGAACTCGCCCGAGGACCGCATCGAGCACATCGCGGCGGCGCCGGGTGTCGAGGTGTGGCGCCCCCACCTGAAGGGGCCGCAGCACGGCTTCCACCCGGAACACAAGGCCGTGCTGCAAAAGCTCGTGGCCCGCTCCATCGCCGAGCAGCGCATCCACGATTACTGGATCTGGTTCTACACGCCGATGGCCATGCCCATGGCGGACAAGCTCGAGCCCGAGGGCATCATCCACGACTGCATGGACGAACTGTCCCTGTTCCGCGGCGCGCCGCCCGAGCTGCTGGCCCAGGAAGCCGCGCTGTTCAAGGCTGCCGACGTCGTCTTCACCGGCGGGCGCAGCCTGTACAACGCCAAGAAGAACCGCCACCACAACGTGCATTGCTTCCCCAGCAGCGTGGATGCGCTGCACTTCCGGCAGGGGATCGCCGACCACCCGCTGCAGAAGGACATCGCGCGTCCCCGGCTGGGTTACTGCGGCGTGATCGACGAGCGCATCGACCTGCAGTTGATCGCCGGCATGGCGGACCAGCGCCCCGACTGGCAGATCGTGATGGTCGGCCCGGTGGTGAAGATCGACCCCGCCTCCTGCCCGCAACGCCCCAACATCCACTGGCTCGGCCAGCAGGGCTACAACGACCTGCCCGCCTTCATCAACGGCTGGGACGTGTGCCTGATGCCCTTCGCCATCAACGAGTCCACCCGCTTCATCAGCCCGACCAAGAGCCTCGAATACATGGCTTGCGGCAAGCCCTCGGTGAGCACGGCGATCCGCGACGTGGTCGAACCCTACGGCCACGTGGTGCCGATCAAGGACGACGCCGACGGCTTCGTGGCGGCCTGCGACGAGATCCTGGCCCGCACCCCGCAGCAGCAGGCCGAACACCAGCTCGCGCTGGCGGAGATCGTCGCCCGGACCTCGTGGGACGCCACCGCGAATGCGATGGGCGAGCTGATCGCGCAGGCGGAAGCCGCCCGCGAAGCGCAGGAGCTGCCCGCGGTGGCCAACATCGCCACCGAACTCGCGCGCGCATCTGCTGCTTCCGGCGCGGGAATCGGCGCGTCCTGAAATCCTCCGGCCGGGTCGGCCGCATGGCCGATCGGGCCGACCCAGAAGTAACGGAGAACCCCATGGACAAGATCAGCCAAGACCTCGAACGCGCAGCCGCGTCCACCGTACCCGGCCGCGCCGGGTTCGACTACCTCATCGTCGGTGCCGGCTTCGCGGGCAGCGTGCTCGCCGAGCGCCTCGCCACCGTCCTGAACCAGCGCGTCCTGATCGTGGACAAGCGCCCGCACATCGGCGGCAATGCCTATGACCGCTACGACGACGCCGGCGTCCTGATCCACCCCTACGGCCCGCACATCTTCCACACCAATTCGGAAGACATCTTCGAGTACCTGTCGAAGTTCACCGAGTGGCGCCCCTACCAGCACCGCGTGCTCGCCAGCGTCGACGGCCAGGAAGTGCCGATCCCGATCAACCTCGACACCATCAACAAGCTGTACGGACTGAACCTCACCTCCTTCGAGGTGGAGAAGTTCTTCGAGTCGGTGGCCGAGAAGAAGGACGAGATCAGGACCTCCGAGGACGTGGTGGTCAGCAAGGTCGGCCGCGAGCTGTACAACAAGTTCTTCCGCGGCTACACCCGCAAGCAGTGGGGGCTGGACCCGTCCGAGCTGGATGCGAGCGTCACCGCGCGGGTGCCCACGCGCACCAACCGCGACGACCGCTACTTCGCCGACAAGTTCCAGGCGATGCCGCGGCACGGCTACACGCGCATGTTCGAGAAGATGCTCGACCATCCGAACATCAAGGTGATGCTCAATTGCGACTACCGCGAGATCGTGGACGTGATCCCGTGGCGGCACATGATCTACAGCGGCCCGGTGGACGCCTTCTTCGACTACAAGTACGGCAAGCTGCCCTATCGCAGCCTGCGCTTCGAGCACGTGAACGTGCCCAGGGAGCAGTTCCAGCCGGTGGGCACCGTCAACTATCCCAACGACTACGGCTACACCCGCATCAGCGAGTTCAAGCACATCACCGGGCAGGAGTGCTCGACGACCTCGGTCGTCTATGAGTATCCCTGCGCCGAAGGCGACCCCTATTACCCGGTGCCGCGGCCCGAGAACACCGAGCTGTACCGCAAGTACGAGGCCGAAGCCGAGACCACGCCCAACGTGACCTTCGTGGGACGCCTGGCGACCTACAAGTACTACAACATGGACCAGGTGGTCGGCCAGGCACTGGCGACCTTCAAGAAACTGCAGTCGGCGCACGACGCCGCGGACAAGACGGTCGAATCAGCCGCGGCGCTGGCGGCGACCGTGGCCACCTGATGCCGATCGAGCTTTGGGCGGGTCCCGAATGCACGGTCAACCGGGTCGGCGACAGGTTCAAGGACCAGTTGCCATCGAGCGGCTTCGCCCACCGCATCGACGACCTTGACCGGCTGGCCGGCCTCGGCATCACGCGCATGCGCTTCCCCGTCGTCTGGGAGCGCACCGAACGCACGCGCGGCGAGTACGCCTGGCAATGGAGCGACGAGCGCATCGCCCGCCTGGGCGAACTCGGCGTGCAGCCCATCGTGGGCCTCGTGCACCACGGCAGCGGGCCGACGTGGACCAGCCTGGTCGATCCCGCCTTTCCCGAACTGCTGGGGGCGTACGCGGCGCAGGTGGCGGCGCGCTATCCGCAGGTGGAATGCTGGACGCCGGTCAACGAACCGCTGACCACGGCGCGCTTCAGCGCCCTCTATGGCGTCTGGTACCCGCACCAGCGCGACGACGCCAGCTTCGTGCGGGCGCTCCTCAACCAGATCCGCGGCACGGTGCTGGCAATGCGCGCGATCCGCAATGTGAATCCGGACGCGAAGCTCGTGCAGACCGAAGACCTGGGTTTCGCCACCGCCTCGCCTTCGTTGCAGTACCAGGCCGACTTCGAGAACCTGCGGCGGTGGCTCACCTATGACCTGCTCACCGGCCGCGTCGATCGCGAGCACGGCATGTGGGAGTACCTGCGCAGCTCGGGCGCCAGCGAGGAGGAGCTGCTGTCCTTCCAGCTCGATCCCTGCCCGCCGGACATCGTGGGCATCAACAGCTACCTGACCAGCGAGCGGCACCTCGACGCGCGCGTGGAGCACTACCCGCCGCACTACGTGGGCGGCAACGGCCGCGACCGCTATGCCGACGTGGAGACGGTGCGGGTGGCCGGGGCGCTGATCGGAAGCTTCGAGGCGCGCTTGCGCGAGACCTCGCGGCGCTACCAGCTGCCGGTGGCGATCACCGAAGTGCACCTGGGCTGCACCCGCGAGGAGCAGCTGCGCTGGCTGCACCAGGCCTGGCGCTGCGCCGACAACGTGCGCGCGGAAGGCCACGACATCCGCGCCATCACCTGCTGGGCCGCGTTCGGCAGCTTCGACTGGAACAGCCTGGTCACGCGCGACGACAACCACTACGAGCCGGGGCTGTGGGACGTGCGCTCGGACCCGCCGCGCCCCACCGCGCTGGCCAAGCTGGCGGCGCAGATCGCCCATGGCCAGGCGCCCACGCACCCGGTGCTGGACGCGCCCGGCTGGTGGCAGCGCGAGGAGCGCCTGAAGTACCCGCCCTTCGGCGCCGTCGAAGCAGTGCCGCTGCGCGGGCGGCCGCTGCTGATCACCGGTGCGACCGGCACGTTGGGCCAGGCCTTCGCGCGCGTGTGCCGCGTGCGCGGGCTGCCGCACCACCTGGTGGCCCGCAAGGACATGGACGTTGCCGATCCCGACTCGGTGGACGCCGCGCTCGAGCGCTGGCAGCCCTGGGCGGTGATCAACACCGCGGGCTTCGTGCGCGTCGACGACGCCGAGCACGACCCGCGGCAGTGGCGCGACAACGTCACCGGGCCGCAGGTGCTGGCGCAGGCCTGCGCGCGCCATGGCATCCCGCTGCTCGGGTTCTCCAGCGACCTCGTCTTCGGCGGCGACACGGACGTGCCTTACGTCGAAGGCGACCGCGTGCAGCCGCTCAGCGCGTACGGGCGCGCCAAGCACGAATCCGAACGACGCATGCTGGCCTTCCACAAGGGCGCGCTGGTGATCCGCACGGCCGCCTTCTTCGGCCCGTGGGACCAGTACAACTTCATCACCCTCGCACTGCAGGCGCTGGCCCGCGGCGAGCGCTGGCAGGCCGCGCAGGACCAGTGGGTCTCGCCTACCTACGTGCCCGACCTCGTCAACGGCTGCCTGGACCTGCTGATCGACGGCGAGTCCGGCGTCTGGCACCTGGCGAACCGCGGCGCCGTGAGCTGGTCCGAGCTGGCGTGCATGGCAGCCGAAGCGGCCAAGCTGGATACGGGCCTGGTGCAGCCGGTGCCCGGCGCCGCGCTGGGATGGGTCGCACCGCGCCCGCGCTATTCGGCGCTGGGCAGCGAGCGCGGCACCGTCATGGCGACGCTGGAGGATGGCCTGCAGCGCTACTTTGGTGACGTGGCCTCTTTCGGGCCGCGTGAGACACTCGCTTCCGCAACCTCATGAGCAACTCTTCCCTGCCTTCCGTCGTGGTCGCCGGCGGCGCCGGCTACATCGGCTCGCACATGGTCCGCATGCTCCAGGAAAGCGGCTACCAACCCGTGGTGGTCGACAACCTCGCCACCGGCCATGCCGAGTCGGTGCGCGAGGCGATCTTGCGCAGTGGCGACATCGGCGACCCGTCCTTCATGGGCCCGCTGCTGCGCGAGTTCCAGCCGCAGTGCGTGATGCACTTCGCCGCGGCCAGCCTGGTCGGCGAGTCGATGACCGCCCCCGGCAAGTACTGGCGCAACAACCTCGTGCAGACGCTCAACCTGCTCGACACGATGGTGGAATGCGGCGTCAGGCAGTTCATCTTCTCGTCGACCGCCGCGGTGTACGGCAACCCGATCGAGGTGCCGATCACCGAGAAGCATCCGCAGCTGCCGATCAACCCCTACGGCAACAGCAAGCTGGCGGTGGAGCGGGCGCTGGCGGATTACTCGCAGGCCTACGGGCTGCGTTCGATCACCCTGCGCTACTTCAATGCGGCCGGGGCGCATCCGGACGGGACCATCGGCGAGATGCACGAGCCCGAGACGCACCTGATCCCGCTGGTGCTGCAGGTGGCTTCCGGCCGGCGCGAGTTCATCTCGCGCTTCGGGTCGAAGTTCGACACGCGCGACGGCTCCTGCATCCGCGACTACATCCACGTGCAGGACCTGTGCACGGCGCACCTGCTGGCCTTGCAGAAGCTGGGCGAAGGCGCGCAGACCACGGTCTACAACCTCGGCAACGGCAACGGCCAGTCGGTCAACGAGGTGATCGAGGCCGCGCGGCGCGTGACCGGCCATCCCATTCCCCTGCGCGACGACCCGCCGCGCGCCGGCGACCCGCCGGTGCTGGTCGCCGATGCCACGCGCGCGCGCCAGGAGCTTGGCTGGGTGCCGCAGTACCCGGATGTGGAGACCATCATCCGGCACGCGTGGCAGTGGGAGCAGAGGTATGCGGAGATGAAGAAGAAGTGATCTGGACTTCCTCCCTCTCCCCTGCGGGGAGAGGGAGTGTCACTCGCGATACAGCGTGAAGCCCGCCTCGCGCCGCGCAATCCGCCAGCCCTCCGGCGTCCGCACCATCACGTCGTCGAACGCACCCAGCGCCTGCACCGCATCCGCCTTGCGGCCGAAGCGCTCCACCGGCGCATCGGTGCTCCCCGTCCACAGCAGCACCTGGCTGCGCACCCGTGCGCGGTCCGCGGCTTCGAAATCGACGAGCGTGTTGCTCACCACGTGCCGCGTGATGCGCGTGGCAGGCCGCGTGCGGTAGGACGCGACGATCGCGTCGCGGCCCGCCAGCGGCTCGGCGCCGGGGCGCACCAGCACCCCATCGGGCGTGAAGAGCGCCGCAAAAGCTTCGTGCTCCTGGGCGTCGGTGCGCGCGGCGGCGCGCAGCACGAGGTCGCGGCACGCCTGTGCGTCCAGCAACTGCTGCATGGGTGAAAACGAAGAGGCATCGTCCATGCAGCGATTGTGCGGCGGCCAGCCCGGGTAACCGAAAGTAGGACTCCGACTCGGCCTCAATCCGTCATGCGCTTGCTTGCGACGCCTGCGTGCTCCGACTGGTCCGACAAGGCAGCGCCAGCGTAATACGCATGCAGCTTCCGCTGTCTCCAAGCCGCCGGAGTCCAGGCGGTGTCCACAACACAGATCGAGATCCTCATGACCAAGCTGCTCGCAATCGCCCTTTCCGCCCTGGCCCTGGCGGCCTGCTCCTCCGCGCCGATGTCCAACAACAACACGGCCGCCATGGGCGCCCCCGCTGAAATCAAGAACAGCACCGACTCCAACAGGTCGGGCAACCGCTCGTCCGTCAGCCCCGGCGGCGCCGGCGCCGGCGCCAGCGGTGGCGACGGCTCCGCCGGCCGCTGATCGATCGGTCAAGCGGGCGCCGGCACGAGCTGGCGCCCGTTGTGCCCGGCGCCGTTGTACTTGGCGAGCACCGACTGCGCCACCTGCTGCACGGCATCCGTGCGGCACAGCGCAACGCAGGCGCCGCCGAAGCCCGCGCCCGTGAGGCGCGCGCCGAACACACCGTCTTCTGCCTGCAGCCAGCGCACCAGCAGGTCCAGCTCCGGCGTCGACACCTCGTAGTCGTCGCGCAGGCTGGCATGCGAAGCGTTCATCAACTGGCCGAAGGCCGCTGCGTCGCTGCATTCCAGCGCCTGCAGCACCCGCGCGTTCTCGGTGAACACGTGGCGCGCCCGCCGCCGGATCACGTCGTTGCCCAGCTTCTCGATCGCCTCGAGCGACTGCACTTCCCGCAGTGACGACACGCCGAGCTCGCGCGCGGCCTGCTCGCATTCGCTGCGCCGCTGGTTGTAGCCGCTGCCGGCCAGCGTGCGTGCCACGCCGGAATCCAGCACCAGCACCGCACTGTCCTCCGGCAGGGGCACGTCGCGCCGTTCCAGCGAGCGCGTGTCGATCAGCAGCGCGCGGTCGGTGCCGGCGAGGCTCGACGCCATCTGGTCCATGATCCCGCAATTGACGCCGGCGTACTCGATCTCCGCGCGCTGCGCGATCTGCGCGATCACCACGTCGTCGAAGGGCAGGTCCAGCAGTTGCCGCAGGCAGCGCAGCGTCGCCACTTCCAGGGCCGCACTCGAGGACAGGCCGACGCCCATCGGCACCTCCGACCTGACCTCGATATCCAGGCCCGGGATGTCGGCGCGCTGCGCGCGCGCGAGCATCAGACAACCGTAGACGTAGCTCGCGAAATGCTCCGTGGGCGGCTCGTCGAAGGAAAAGCGCACGGTCTGCCCCAGCTCGGATGCATACAGCGAGAACGCGTCGGTGCCGTTGCGCCACATGGCGACGAAAGTCCGCTGCGTGATCGCCACCGGCAGCACGAAGCCGTCGTTGTAGTCGGTGTGCTCCCCGAGCATGTTCACGCGCCCCGGCGCGTCGGCCATCGCATCGGGTTCACGGTTGGCAGTGCGGCCGACGCTCATGCGATCCTCGCTTGAACCTGTTGCAGCTCGCGCGCCTTTTCCTCGGGCAGCGCATCCATCGCGAAGAAGCCGGCGGCGAGCTCCGTGCCGGCCAGGTACTTGAGCCGGTCGCGCGTGCGGTACGGCGGCCACAGCTGCGCGTGCAGGTGCGACTCGGGATGCGGCTGGCCGTCGGTCGGTGCCTGGTACCAGGCCATGAGATAGGGGAAGGGCCGCTGCCAGAGGCCGTCGTACTTCAGCAGTACGGTCTTGATCGCCCGCGCCAGGTCGCTGCGAACCGCATCCGGCAGCTGGGCAAAACCTGCGTAGGGCTGGATCGGCGCGATCCATACCTCGTAGGGATAGCGCGCGCACACGGGCACGAAGGCCACGGCGTGCGGCCCCTCGTACAACATGCGCGCGCCTTCGCGCCGCTCCGCCTCGATGTGCATCTCCAGCACGCCGCGCCGGTTCCTGGCGTAGTGCTCCGCGGCGACCTGCTGCATGCGCGCGGGCACCGGGGGAACCACCGAATACGCATAGATCTGCCCGTGCGGATGGTGCAGGGTCACGCCCACCTCGGCGCCGCGGTTCTCGAAGGGCAGCACGTACTGGATCGCATCCTCCGCGCCGAGGCGCGCGGTGCGGTCGCCCCACACCTGCAGCAGCAGGCCGATGTGGTCCAGCGGCAGGGCGCCGAGGGACGAGGTGCGGTCCTGCGTGAACACCACCACCTCGCAACGCCCGTCGGCGCGCGCCGTCGGCACGATCATCTGCGGCGGCTCGGGCACGAAGCCGCCGAGCGAGGGAAAGCGGTTCTCGAACACCGCGATGTCCCACGGTCCCTCGGGCACCTCGGTCGGGTTGGCGGGATCGGTCATCGGCGCCAGCGGGTTGTATTCCGGCGGCGGCAGGAAGGTGCGGTTCTGCCGGTGGCCGGCATAGGTGACCCACTCGCCGCGCACGGAGTGCCAGCGCAGGTGGGCGCCGCCCGCCAGCGGATCGGGAAAGGGCGACGGCGCCTGCAGGTCGGGCGGCAGCGGCTGCCGCGCGTACAGCGTCATGCGGCGGCCGTCCGGCTTGGTGAGCTCCAGCGTGTGCATCAGGCCGCTCCCGGGATGTAGGTGCGCGAGATCGAGGTCACCTTCTTGATGCGCTCCAGCGGGATCTTGGGCGTGCGGTCCGCGTGCAGCAGGCCGTTGGCCTCCTGGAAGGTGTCGGCGAACTGGGTGTAGCAAAAGCCCGAGAACAGCGCCGTGTGGATGATGGTCTCGAGCAGCGTCTCGTAGGCCTTCGCGAAGGCCTCCTGGTCGGTGATCTCCGTGTAGCCCCACACCTTCTTCACGCCTTCTTCGGCGTGCTGCTGGTAGGTGATGCCGCCGAACTCGGTGAGCATGATCGGCTGTCCCTGGTGCGGATAGCCGTCCAGGGTCAGCACGCGACCGCCCGGGCGCCGGCGGTCGAACAGCTGCTCCGTCTCGACCTCGGGCCCGTAGCGCTGCCGGATGTGCTCGAGGTTGGAGTCGTAGTCGTGGATGCCGATGATGTCCGTGGCCGAGGACTCCCAGCCATCGTTGCCGATCACCGCACGGGTCTGGTCCAGCGTCTTCGTCAGGTGGTACAGGGCCTCCACGGCATGGCGGTGCGCCTGCACCGAGGGCAGCTCCGGCACGCCCCACGACTCGTTGAAGGGCACCCAGACGATGATGCACGGGTGGCTGTAGTCGCGGTCGATCGCCTCGGTCCATTCGCGCACCGTGCGCTTGATCGCGGTGCGGGTGAAGCGGTAGGCCGAAGGCATTTCCTCCCACACCAGCAGGCCGAGCCGGTCGGCCCAGTAGAGGTAGCGCGGGTCCTCGATCTTCTGGTGCTTGCGCACGCCGTTGAAGCCCATCTCCTTGGCGAGCTCCACGTCGCGCCGCAAGGCCTCGTCGCTCGGCGCCGCCAGCAGCGTGTCGGGGAAGTAGCCCTGGTCCAGCACCATGCGCAGCACGTAGGGCCGGCCGTTCAGCATGAACCGGTCGCGCAGCACGGTGGCCGAGCGCAGCGCCGTGTACGAGCTGACCTCGTCGACCATCTCGCCCTTGATCCACAGGCGCAGCTTGGCGTCGATCAGCGTCGGCCGCTCGGGGCTCCACAGCAGCTCGTTGCGGAAGTCGTCGATGCCGGGGTCGGACAGCACGACGAAGCGATCCACTTCGCCGTCGACCACGCGGTACCGGTCCTTGGCCAGCAGCCGGTCGCCGACGCGCAGCTCCAGTTCCAGCGAGGCGTCGTCGCCGGTCTCGCCCTGGATCCGCGCCTCGAAGCCGATCTGGAATCCCTCCAGCTTGGGCGTCCAGCGGACCTTGTCGATGTAGGTCTGCGGCACCCGTTCGACCCACACGGTCTGCCAGATGCCGGTGGTGCGGGGATACCAGATCGAGTGCGGCTCCAGCTGCCAGTCCTGCTTGCCGCGCGGCTTGGTGAGGTCGTGCGGGTCGTCCTCGGCGCGCACGGTCACCGTCTGCCGGCCATCCGCCCGGAGCATGTCGGTGATGTCGGCCCAGAAGGGCGTGTGGCCGCCTTCATGGGTCGCGGCGAGCTGGCCGTTGACCCACACGCGGGCGGCGTAGTCGACCGCACCGAAGCGCAGGATCACGCGGTCCCGCCCCGGCTTGCACTCGAACTCGCGCTCGTACCAGCAGGCCTTGTGGAAGCCGCGGTCGCCGATGCCGCTGGCCTTGGCCTCGGGCGGGTAGGGAACGGTGATCTCCAGCGGCCACTGCCGCACATCTGCCGGGCAGTTCAGGCAGGCCGCATCATCGAAACAGAATCGCCACTTTCCGTTGAGGTTGGTCCAGGTGGCACGCTGCAGCTGCGGCCGCGGATAGCCGTGCTGCATCCCGTCGTTTGGCAATGTTTTTCTCCTTGAAAACGCACGGCGAAAAGCTTTGCCCGACACGGCGCGCAGCCATGTCGGACAAGGGCTTGAATCGGCTTTGTTGCACCGGGGGCCGCCCGGCGGCACACTGCCGGACATGGGCGCGCAGCGACACGATCACCACGACGACCACGCCGAACTCGACGCGACCGAGCTGCGCGTGCGCGCGCTGCAGAGCATCCTGGTCGACAAGGGCTACATCGAGCCGGCCGCGCTGGACGAGATCGTCCAGGCCTACCAGGAACGCATCGGCCCGCGCAACGGCGCGCGCGTCGTGGCGCGCGCCTGGGTCGATCCGGACTTCATGGCCTGGCTCATGCGCGATGCCTCGGCGGCGATCGCATCGCTGGGCTACACCGGCCGGCAGGGGGAGCACATGGTCGCCGTGGCCAACACTCAGCAGGTGCACAACATGGTGGTCTGCACGTTGTGCAGCTGCTACCCCTGGCCGGTGCTGGGCCTGCCGCCCACCTGGTACAAGAGCGCGCCGTACCGCTCGCGCGCGGTGCGCGACCCGCGTGGCGTGCTCGCCGACTTCGGCGTGCAGCTGCCCGCAGACCAGGAGATCCGGGTGTGGGATTCGACGGCGGAGGTGCGCTACCTCGTCATCCCGCAGCGCCCGGCAGGCACGCAAGGCCTGTCCGAAGAGGCGCTGGCCGCGCTGGTGACGCGCGATTCGATGATCGGCACCGGCCTGCCCAGCGCGCCGGCCGACGCAGCCGGCTAGAGGCCCGCGTTGGGCGTCGACGGGGTCGCGGTGCCGGTGCCGGTCGTGGAGCTCGTGGTTGCCGTGCTGGGGGTGCTGGTGTTGGGCACCGCCTCGGTGGCTCCCACCGAGCCGCCGTTGTTGGCGAAGTTCGGGTTGTCGCCGTCCAGGCAAACCTGCGCGCTGCCCGCACACAGGCCGGGATTGCCGCCGCCGCCGCCGCAGGCCGTGAGCATGGCCGCAAGCGCGAGCAGCGGCACCAACTTCATCTGCATGGATCGTCCTCCTGCCGCCGATTATGGTCGCGCTGTCGGGCATCCCGCTCATTTCAGGAGGATCCGCGTCTGAGCTACACCACGCATGCCGACCTCGGCGGCCAACCCGGGCACGGGCGGGTCGTGCCCGAAGGCGAGGACGAGCGCTTCCACGAACGCTGGGAACCCGCGGCGCTGGCCATCGTGCTGGCGATGGGCGCAACCGGCAGCTGGAACATCGACATGAGCCGGGCGGCGCGCGAGACGCTGCCGAACTACCTGCGGCTCTCGTACTACCGGATCTGGCTGGCCGCGCTGGAAAAGCTGATGCTCGAACGCGGGCTGCTGCACGCCGACGAGATCGCCGCCGGCCGCATGCTGCATGCGCCGGCGCCGGTGACGCGCGTGCTGCGCGCGCAGGACGTCGCACCGGCGCTGGCGCGCGGCTCCCCTGCCTGGCGCGGCGAAGCGCCCGAAGCGCGCTTTCGCATCGGCGACCGGGTGCGCACGCGGGGGGCGCCGGTGGACCACCACACGCGCCTGCCCGGCTACGCACGCGGCAAGGCCGGCGTCATCGAGCGGGTGCACGGGCGCCACGTCTTCGCCGACGCGCATGCGCAGGGCCTGGGCGAGCAGCCCCAGCCCCTGTACACCGTGGTCTTCGAGGCGGCGGAGCTCTGGGGTGCCGGGGCGGCCCCGGGCCTGCGCGTGTCGGTGGACGCATGGGAGCCGTACCTGGAACCCGCCTGAAGAGCCCCCTCGCGCGGGCGCTTGGCGCTATAACTTGGGCCGGCTCCAACAACGCCGCCCTGCCACTGCCATGGACACCGTGCAATCCGACCTGCGCGTCAACCGGCTGCTCGCGCTGCTGGACGACGACGACCTGCACGCGCTGGCGACTCGGATGGAGCCGGTCGAACTCGGCCTGCGCGAGGACCAGTACCAGGAACAGGGACCCATGCCCCATGCGTGGTTTCCCACCGGCGCGGTGTTGTCGGTGCTGGGCGCCGCCACCGCCGCGTCCACCGACATCGAGGTGGCCACGATCGGCAAGGAGGGGGTGCTCGGAGTGCCGCTGCTGCTCGGCGCCGAGCTGAGCCCGGGCCGCGTCTTCTGCCAGGTCACCGGCAGCGCCTGGCGCATGACGGCCGGCGACTTCCGTGCCTGCGCGGCTTCGATGCCGGCGTTCAACCGCGTGCTGCATCGCTATGCCCATGCACTCATGGTGCAGATCTCGCAGGGAACCGCCTGCAACCGCGCGCATGCGGTCGAACAGCGCTGCGCGCGCTGGCTGCTGCAGACGCACGACCGCGCGACCGGCGACGAGTTCGACCTCACGCAGGAATTCCTGGCGCAGATGCTCGGGGAACGCCGCGCCACGGTGAACCAGGTGGCCGGCTCGCTGCAGCAACGCGGCCTCATCCGCTACAGCCGTGGCCGCATCCAGGTGGTGGATCGCGACGGGCTGGAGCAGGCCTCCTGCCGCTGCTACGGCTTCGTGCGCGCCGAGTACGCGCGCATGCTCGCGCCGCCGGCATGAGCAGTGCCGTTCCGCCGGTGCCCGGCCTGCCGCGCGACGACGGCGGCCCGGTCTTCGCTGCACCGTGGCAGGCGCAGGCGTTCGCGATGACCGTGGCGCTGCACCAGCGTGGCCTGTTCACCTGGCCGGAATGGGCGCAGGCGCTCGCGCAGCAGGTCGCCGGCTCGCCGGCGCAGCCGCAGGAGGATGCGGGCGACGCCTACTACCGGCAGTGGCTGCAGGCGCTGGAGCAGATCGTCGCGGCCAAGGGCGCGAGCACGCCGGCGGAACTCGAACGCTTTCGCCAGGCCTGGGACCATGCGGCGGATCGCACGCCGCACGGGCAAGCCATCGAGCTGAAGCCTTCCGATTTTTCCTGAGGCTACTTGTCGCCCGATGGCCGCCCCAGCGGGATGGCAGGGTCGATGCGCCGCTTGTAGTGCGCATAGTCCTTGCCCGGATCGGCGGCGCCCGCGTGGCCGACGCTCTCGGGCAGTTCGGACTGGATCGCCACGTGGCTGATCGCCTCGCCGGCGCGGCGCCGCGCGCGCAACTCCTCGGCAAAGCGCAACGCTTCGGACAAGCCATTGGTCGCGAAGTCGCGCGCCTGCGGCGCCGCGCGGCCCCCGGCGTGTTCCAGCCAGAAGACGACGATCACGCGGCCGCCTCCAGCGCGCGATCGTGACCCTGCGGATAGAGCCACGCCGCGCCGGCGGGCGCGCGAAACGGCTGCCAGCCGCGTTCCGCCTGCCCCAGCCGGTCAGCGACCAGATAGAGCACGGCGGGATGCCAGGCCATGCCCAGGTGGCTGGCCACCACCTCCACGTTCTCCTGGCGCGGTGCCGCGGGCAGCAACACCGGGCGCCAGTCGCTCAGGCCGTCGCTGCGGCTGAACACCGAGGTGCAAGGCACAGGCGCCGGCCCGACGGCCAGCGTGTCGGCGCTCTCGCGCGTGACGGCCTCGTACACGGGCGTGATGTACGTGCCTTCCCGCTCGCGCTGCACCGCGCTGCTGAGGGTGACGACGCAGCGCACGCATTCGGGGACCCGGTGCGCCGCGGCGCGCGCGTACAGGCCGCCCATGCTGGCGCCCACCAGGCTCACCTTGCGGCCATGCTGCGCATGCAGCCGCTGCACGAGCGGCACGACCACGCGCTCGAGCGCCTCCCAACGCCCCCAGTTGCGGCCTGCGCCCCACGCGTGCACCTCGTGGCCGCGCGATCGCAGGAAGTTGCGCATCGGCAGCATGTAGGCATCGGTCGCGTACAGCCCCGGCAGCAGCACGACGGGATGGCCGTCGCCACGCGGCGCACGCGCCAGCCAGGGCCAGGCGAGCGACAGGGTGGAGAGCTCGGCGAAGGCGCGGACCGGTTCAGCGAGCAGCAGGGGAATGGGCGGGAGGCGAGCCATGCGACAGTGTTGCGCGTCCGCCGCCCCCACGCTGTAGGAAGGGCCACCCGGCAGCGGGTCGGCTCAGTGGCGGGCCGTCGGGGCCCGCGCGGCGCGCGCCGCGTACTCGCCGCACTGGGCACGCACCTGCGCGATCAGGACCTTGTGCCGCGCGAGCATGGCTTCCACGCGCCCGTCCACCCGCGTCGGCGTGCGCAAGGACCACATCGCGTGCAGCAGTTCGGTGCGGCTGATCAGCAGTTCCGTCCAGCTCGCCGACAGCCGCGGCAGCGCCGATGCGTACTGCTGCATCAGGTCGAAGCGGTCCGACAGCGTCCGATACAGCTCCGGGTCCCAGTGCTGCCCCAGCAGGCGCGACAAGCCGTCCTCGTAGTCGGCCAGGCCGCTGGCGAG
>DATAGN010000658.1:0-2065 GCA_036263715.1 Ramlibacter sp. | reverse complement strand
ATCCTGGTTCTGTTGTCCCAGGCGCGGCGCCGCCGCGCGATGGGTGGGCCGCTCGCCGTCGATGGTGAGCGGCACGGCCGTGAGGCTGAAGTCGCCCCCCGGCACCGGTTGCAGCATGCCGAGCGCCTGCACCTGCGGGTGCGCCAGCGCCTCGGGCACCGTGTGCACCGGCGCGCAGGGAACGCCCGCGCCTTCCAGGCGCGCGAGCCACTCGGCGCGCGAACGCGCGCGCAGCAGGGGCTGCAACTGCGCAAACAGCTCCGCCTTGTGGGCCAGGCGCGCGCGATTGGTGGCGAAGCGCGGGTCCGCGATCCAGTCGCCGCGTTCCAGTTGCTGCGCGAGCTTGGCGAACAGGCGGTCGTTGCCGCAGCAGACCAGCAGCGGCAGGTCCGCGGTGTCGAACGCCTCGTAGGGCACGAAACCGGGATGGCCGGAGCGATGCCGCTGCGGCAGGGCGCCTTCGTTGACGTAGGCGTCGGCCTTCTGCGCATTCCAGGCGAGGGCCGTCTCCAGCAGCGACGACTGCACGATGCCGCCGCGCCCGGTGCGATGGCGTCGCTCCAGCAAGGCCAGGGCGCCGATGACCGCCCACATGCCGGTGCCCTGGTCGCACAGCGACGCGCCGCTGCGCATCGGCGGATCCCCGGGGCCGCCGTTCAGGCTGGACAGGCCGCTGAAGGCCTGGATCAGCGGTTCGTAGCCGGGGTGCTGCGCCATCGGGCCGGCGTGGCCGAAGGCGGAGATCGCGCAGTAGACCAGGCGCGGATGGCGTGCGCACAGCGAGGGCCCGTCGATGCCGAGCGCCTCAGGCACGCCCGGGCGCAGGTTGTGCACGAGGATGTCGCTGTCGCCGGCCAGCCGCTCGAAGGCGGCCAGTCCCGCGGGGCTCTTGAGGTCGATCGCGACCGACTTCTTGCCGCGATTGAAGACCTGGAAGGTCAGCGCATCGCCGTTGCGAAAGGCCGGACCCATGTGGCGCGCGTCGTCGCCGCCTTCGGGGCGCTCGAGCTTCACCACTTCGGCGCCCAGGTCGGCCAGGATGGCGCCGGCGAACGGCCCGGCCAGCACCTGCCCCAGTTCCAGCACCCGCACGCCCTTGAGGATGTCCTGCATGTCTTTCGCGGCTCGCGCCCCTGTCGATCTGCCGCCATTCTGGGGGTGGTGCATTGATCTGGGAATTACAATCTTCCTATATCTCTGATCAGCGAATCGGATCAATCCGGCCACCCGCCGCGGCCATGAAGATCGCCCTCACCCTGCAGCAACTGGAGGCTTTCGCGGAAGTCGCGCGCACCGGCAACTTCCGCGCCGCGGCGCAGGCGCTGCACGTCTCGCAACCGGCCCTGAGCCGTACCATCCGGCTGGCCGAGGACGCGGTGAACACGCGCCTGTTCGATCGCGACACGCGCCGGGTGGAGATCACGCCGGCGGGGCGCGAACTGCTGCCCATCGCGCAGCGCATCCTGGCCGACTTTCGCAGTGGCTTCGGGGAACTGGCGCAGTTCCTCGAAGGCCGCAGCGGCCACGTCACCATCGCCGCCCTGCCCTCCGCCGGTGTCGCCTTGCTGCCGCCCACCATTGCCGCGTTCCGGCGCGACCACCCGCAGGTGGAGTTCTCCTTCCTCGAAGGTCCGGCCGAATCCGTGCGCGCGGCCGTGCACGAAGGCCGCGCCGATTTCGGCATCACGGTGCGGCCCGGCCGCCAGGAGGCGTCGCGCTACCGGCACTGGATCGATGATCCGTTCCTGCTGCTATGCCGTGCCGACAACCCGCTGGCCGCGCGCCGCTTTGTGCCCTGGACCGTGTTCACGCAGCAGCCCTTCATCGCCAGCGGCGACAGCAGCAGCATCCGGCCCATCACCGACGCCGCGTTCCTGAACAAGGGGCTGCAGGTGCACCCGGCACTGGTGTTTCCCAGCGTGCCCGCGGCGGGGGCGCTGGTGCTCGCCGGCCTGGGCATCACGGCCCTGCCGCGCCTGGCCTTCCACCTGCTCAACCAGCAAGGGCTGGCGGCGGTGCCGCTGCACGGCCCCGCGGTGGCGCGGCCGATCGGGCTGGTAACGCG
>DATAGN010000657.1:0-2255 GCA_036263715.1 Ramlibacter sp. | reverse complement strand
CGTTGTCGTTGGTCAGGCGGGCGAGCCACGCCTTGAGTTGCTTCGAAGGCACCGCCATGAAGCCGGTGTAGACCTCGCGGATGCCGCGCTGCGCCTCGCTGGCGTCCTTGTGTTCGACGATCGCCTGCACCGCGTCGCCGGAACGCACGATGCGGCCGTAGCCGGTGGGATCGGGCATCTCCACCGTCAGCAGCGCCAGCCGCTCGCCGCCGCACTTGTCCACCAGCGCCTGCAGCGTCTCGGGCCGGATCAGCGGCACGTCGCCATTGAGGATCAGCGCGATGCCGTCGTCCGGCAGCACGGGCACGACCTGCTGCACCGCATGGCCGGTTCCCAGTTGCGGCTCCTGCCGCACGAAGTCCGGCGCCGGCCGGCCGACGGCCGCGCCGCGCACGAAGCTCTCGACTTCGTCGGCGCCGTGGCCGGTGATCACGATCGTGCGCCGCGCGCTGATCGCATGCGCCGTGTCCATCACGTGCTGGATCAGCGGCTTGCCGCCCAGGCGGTGCAACACCTTCGCGGTGCGGCTTTTCATCCGCGTTCCCTTGCCGGCGGCCATGACCACCACATCGACTGCTGTCATTCACGTACCCTTCGTTCCATGAGATCGTGGGACCCCATTCGCCTGGCCGGCATTATCCTTGTGCTGGCCTGCTCGCTGGCGCTGTCCGCCTGCAGTGCGGTCAAGCTCGGCTACAACACCTTGCCTGACCTGGCGTACTGGTGGCTCGACGGTTACGCGGACTTCAGCGACACGCAACGCGCTCCGGTGCGCGGCGAGATCGCCCGCCTGCACGCCTGGCACCGCCAGCAGGAGCTGACGCGCATCGCGGAGTTGCTCGCGCGCATGGAGCAGCTCGCGCCCGGCGAGGTCACCCCGCAACAGGCCTGCACCGTCGTGCGGGACGCGCAGGAACGCATGAACGCCGTCGCCGACCGCGCCGAACCGTCGGTGGTGGCGCTCGCCCCCACGCTCACTGCGCGCCAGCTGCGCCAGATGGAGCGCAAGTTCCGCAGCAGCAACGACACCTTCCGCAAGGACATGATCGATCCGCCGCCCGAGCAGCAGCAGGAGAAGCGGCTCGAAAAGATGCTGGAGCGCCTGGAGATGATCTACGGCCGGCTCGACGAGCCGCAGCGCGCCGTGCTGCGCCAGGGCCTGGCGCAATCGAGCTACGACCCCGTGCGCATCCTCGGGGAGCGCCAGCGGCGCCAGCAGGACCTGCTGCAGACGCTGCGCGCGATCATCGCCAGGCCTGACACACCATTGCCCGAGGTGCGCACGCAGCTGCGCGGCTGGCTCGATCGCGCGCTGCAGGCGCCGGACCCGGCGTACCGCGCCTGGCAGCAAGGGCTGGTGGACGAGGGCTGCCGCGTGTTCGCAGCCGTGCACCGCAGCACCACGGCGGCGCAACGCGACCAGGCCGTGCGGCGGCTGCGTGCGTACCAGCGCGACCTGCGCGAGCTGGCGGCGCAGCCGCAGTGACGACGGCCTCCGCGGGCCTGGCGCTGGTGTGGCGCCTGGGCGCCGCCACCACGCTGATCGTGACGGCCTTCGCCATGGCCGGTCCGGTGCTTGCCGTGCTGCTGCAGCAGCGCGGGCACGGCACCGCCTTCATCGGCGCTTTCTCGATGCTGCATTTCCTGATGGTGGGACTGCTGATCCCGGTGATGCCACGAATCCTGGCGCGCTGGGGGCATGTCCGCAGCTACCGCACCGGCGCGCTGCTGCAGTTGACCGGGGTGCTCTTGTATGCCCTGTCGGACCATATCGCGGTGTGGTGCGTGGGCTCCCTCGTTGCCGGCGCGGGCGCCGCCGCCTTGTGGAACGCCACCGAAGCGCTGATGGCCGAAGAGGCGCCGGCCGAGATGCGCGGGCGCGTGATGGGCATTTACCAGACCGTGCTCGGCGCGGCGCTGGCCGTCGGGCCTTTCCTGCCGGGATTGCTGCGGCTGCAGGCGCAGCAGGTGCTGTGGGCGGCCGTGGCCATGATCGTTGGCAGCCTGGTTCTCGCGCTGGCCGCAACGCCGCATCCGCCGCGCCATGCCGCGTCGGCCGCCTCGGGCACCTGGGGGGCGCTGCGCCTCGTGCCCTGGCTCGCGCTGCTCGCCTTCTGCGGTGGCGTGTTCGAAGCGGGCCTGGGTGCGGTGGGCGCGGCGCATGCCTCCGCGAGCGGGCTCGACCTGAGGCTGGCGGCCAGCGTGGCCGGCGCGATCGGCGTGGGCAGCTTCCTGTTCCAGTATCCGGCGGGTTG
>DATAGN010000656.1:0-2688 GCA_036263715.1 Ramlibacter sp. | reverse complement strand
GGTGTACACCAGCACCGAGCTCGGAATCATGATGCCGCCGAGGCAGAGCACCATGCCGAGCAGGGCGCTCCAGAGACTTCCCGTATTCAGGCCGACGTTCCATCCCATCAGCGCCGTGAACAGCACGTTCGGTCCCGGTGCGGCCTGCGCGATGGCGATGGAGGCGCTGAACTGCGGGTCCGTGAGCCACGCCTTTTCCTGCACCAGGAAGCGGTGCATGTCCGGCGCCGTGGCGATGGCGCCGCCGACGGTCAGCAGCGACAGCGCGGCGAAGTGCAGGAACAGCGCCAGCCAGTCGGCGGGGCCCAGCGTCAGCGTCATGCGAGCCTCCGCCAGGCGACGAAGCAGGCGACGGAGCCGAGCCCCAGCAGCACCCAGGCCAGCGGCAGCTTCAGCAGCGCTATCGCCCCGAAGGCACCGGCGCCGAGCAGCAGGCTCACGGGCAGCCCCAGCACGTTCTTGTTCAATGCGGGAATCAGCTTGAGGCCGGTGGCGATGATCAGCCCCGCAGCGACCGCGCCCATGCCGCGCAGCGCACCGGCCACCTGCGGGTTGCTCGCGAAGCGCGCGTAGGTGATCGCAAGCGCCAGCACCACCAGCAGTGGCACCGTCAGCATGCCGGCGAGCGCCATGACCGAGCCCTTCCAGCCGAAATAGCGCCAGCCCAGCGCGATGCCGAGATTGATCACGTTCGGGCCCGGCATGATCTGCGCCACCGCCCATTCCTCGACGAATTCCTCCTTCGTCAGCCAGCGCTTGTTCTCCACGATTTCGCGCTGCGCCACCGCCAGCACCCCGCCGAAGCCTTGCAGCGCCAGCCAGGTGAAGGAAAAGAACAGGTCGGTGAGCGACTGCGGACGCGCCAGGGGCGCTCCCGCATCTTGGACGGCAGGCATGGTCGCGATTATCCCGGCGCCGGCTGTCGTTTCCCCGACGCCGGGCGCGTGGCGAGCCACAGGCCGATCGCAATCAGCACGACCGCGGCCAGCAACTGCGCGGGCGATGCCTCGCCCAGCAAGGGGGTCGAGAGCAGGGCGGCCGTCACCGGGTTCAACGCCAGGAACACGGTCACCCGCGTGGGCGACTCGCGCTTGAGGGCATAGAGCCACCAGAAGTAGCCGACGCCGCTGGACAGCCCGATGAAGGCGACCACGCCCCACGCGGACGGCGACAGCGCGCGTACTTCGCGGGGCCAGCCCTCGCCAAGGGCGATGGCGGCCAGGAAGAGCACGGAGGCGAGCATCGCGAAAGCGGAGACGGGCACCGTCGGATAGCGTTGCAGGTAGGGCCGGTAGAGCACGCTGCACAGCGCACCGATCGCGGCCGACGCGAACACCGCGAGTTCGCCCCACCAGTGGCCGCCGCCGGCGGCCTGCAGCTTGGGCAGCAGCGAGAGCGCGACGCCGGCGATGGAGAACACCACCCCAGCCACCAGCGGCAGTGTGAGCTGCTCGCGCCCGAGGAGGGCGCCGAGCAGCAGCGTGAGCAGGGGAAACAGGCTGAAGATCAGCGCCGTCTGCGCCGCAGGCACGCTGCGCAAGCCGAAGTTCAGCAGCGCGATCAAGATGGCGAACTGCCCGATGCCCAGGGCCGCCATGGCGACCAGGTCGCGGGCGCTCGCCCGCACCGGCGTCGCCTGCAGGGTGCGCAAGGCGAAGGGCAGCAGGCACAGGAAGCCGACGGCGTAACGCAGCATGGCCAGGGTGAGCGGCTGCACCTCGGCAAGCACGAAGCGCGTGGCGACGATCGCTGCACCCACCAGGACGGCCGATCCGGCCGCTGCAAGCAGGGCCAGGTTCAGAGCCGCAGCTCCCAGACCTCGCTCACGAGCTTCTGCCCGAAGGCCTTGTTGGGCTTCTTCTCCTTCAGGACGAAGCCGCGCGCCGCGTAGATCGCGCGCGCCGCCACCAGGTTGCTCTGGGTCCACAGCTCCATCCTGCGGTAGCCCCGCTCGCGGGCGAAGGCGATGCATTCGTCGGTGAGCCGCGCGCCCAGGCCGAGCCCCCGCGCCTCGGGGGTGAGGATCAGCAGGCGCAGCTTGGCCACCGTCTTCGACTTGCGCACGACGAACACGGAGCCCGCGCGTTCGCCGTCGACCTCGGCGATCCAGGCACGTTCGCCCCCGGGATCGAAGTCGCGGATGAACTTCGCCGTGATCTCCGCCACCAGTTGCTCGAAGGTCCAGTCGAAACCGTACTCGCGCGCATAGATCTCGCCGTGCACCTGCACCACCCAGCCCATGTCGCCGGGCCGCGGCTCGCGCAGTTCGACCCGGCGCTCCTGCGCCGGCGGCGGCTCCAGGAGGCGGTGCACGGACTGCAGCGCGCCGATCAGGCGGGGACGTGCCGGCGCCGGCACGCTGGCCAGCAGTTGCGCCGTTTCATCGCGCGACTTCTGCTGCAGCGGCGCGAAGGTGGCATAGCCCGCCTCCGTCAGGCGCAGCAGGCTCTGGCGCGCGTCGTGCGGCGCGGTTTCGCGGGCGATCCAGCCCTGGTCCTCGAAGCGGCGCAGGATGCGACTGAGGTAGCCGGCATCGAGCTGCAGGTCGCGCACCAGTTCGCGCGCGGTCAGCGGCGGCCGGTGCGCCAGCTCGTAGAGCACGCGCACTTCGGTCAGCGTGAAGTCCGTGTCGAGATAGCGCTTGAGCACGCCGATGCGCTGCGTGTAGAAGCGGTTGAAGGCGCGCAC
>DATAGN010000655.1:0-3266 GCA_036263715.1 Ramlibacter sp. | reverse complement strand
CCGGCATCAGGATCTCGTCGCCGGCTTCGATCAGCGCCAGGCAGGCCAGCTGCAGGGCCGCCGAAGCGCCCGCGGTGACCACGATCCGGCGCGCCGGCACGTTCACGCCGAAGCGCTGCGCATACCAGCCGCTGATGCGCTCGCGCAGGCGGTCCAGCCCCGCGGCATGCGTGTATTGCGTTCGGCCGTCGCGGATGGCGCGTTCGGCTGCTTCCTGCACCAGGGGCGGGGCGGTGAAGTCCGGCTCGCCGATGTTCAGGAAGATCATCGGCCGGTCGGTGTGCGCCACCTCGTGGGCCAGCTGCGAGGCAGCCTTGGCCACCTCCATCACGTAGAAGGGCTCGATGCGTTCGGCGCGCCGCGAGATCCGCATGGTCAGCGTGCCTTGCCGCTTGCGCGGTCCGCTTCCACTTCCGGCGCGCGCAGCCTCGGCGCCAGGCCATTGAGCACGCCGTTGACGTACTTGTGGCCGTCGGTGCCCCCGAACTCCTTGGCCAGTTCGATGCATTCGTTGAGCACCACGCGCCAGGGCACGTCGCCCGCGTGCAGGAACTCGTAGGCGCCGATCCACATCACCGCATGTTCGATGGGGGAGAGCTCCTCGAGCTTGCGATCGAGCAGGGGCAGGATCAATGCATCCAGTTCCGCCGCCTCGCGGATGCAACCGTGCAGCAGCGCGTCGTAATGCACCGAGTCGGCCTTGTGGAAGCCGGAAAGGCCGCGGGTGAACTCGTCGATGGACGCGGGGTCCTGCCCGCCCACGATGTGCTGGTACAGCGCCTGCACCGCGAACTCGCGGGCCCGGCTGCGCGCCGGCTTGGCGGACGTCTTTCTCGGGGCCGTGCTCATTCCAGGTCTTCCAGCAGGTTGGCCATCTCGATGGCGACCAGCGCCGCGTCCTTGCCCTTCTCGACCTGGCGGGCCACCGCCTGCTCCATGTTCTCGGTGGTGAGGATCGCGTTGGCGATCGGCAGCTGGTAGTCCAGCGCCACGCGCGTGACGGCCGCGCCGGATTCGTTGGCCACCAGCTCGAAGTGGTAGGTCTCGCCGCGGATGATGCAGCCCAGCGCGATCAGCGCGTCGTAGCCGCCCTTTTCCGCCATCGCCTGCAGCGCGATGGGCACTTCCAGCGCGCCCGGCACCTGGACGTGCTCGATGTTCTTCTCCTGCACGCCGCGCGCCAGCAGCTCGTCCCAGCAGGCCTTGGCCAGCGCGTTGGTCACGCCCTGGTTGAAGCGCGCCTGCACGATCCCGATCACCAGCTTGCGCCCGTCCAGCCGGTCGCCCGTGCCCTTGTCTGCACCGAACATGAAGGTCCTTGTTGTTGTCTACGCTTTGGGGCGCGGCGTGTAGCCCGCCACTTCCAGGCCATAGCCGGCCATGCTGGGCATGCGCCGCGGCGTGCCCATGAGGTTCATGCGCTGCACGCCGCAATCGCGCAGGATCTGCGCGCCGACGCCGTAGGTGCGCAGGTCCATGCGGCCGCGCTCCGGGGCCTGCGACGCGCGCGCGGTGCCCTCGAACTGCGCGAACAGCTGTTCGGCCGTCTCGCCGCAATTGAGCAGCACGGCGACGCCGCGGCCATGCGCGGCGATGTACTTCAGGCTGGCTTCCAGGCTCCACGAGTGCATCGAACGATCGACCTCCAGCGCGTCCAGCACCGACAGCGGCTCGTGCACGCGCACGGGCACTTCGTCCTCGGCTTGCCAGGTGCCCTTGACCAGCGCCAGGTGCAGGCCCTGGCTGGGCTTGTCACGCCAGGCGTGCGCCGTGAACTCGCCGAAGGCGGTGAGCAGCGGCCGCGAGCCGATGCGCTCCACCAGCGTCTCGGTGCGGCTGCGGTAGCCGATCAGGTCGGCGATGGTGCCGATCTTCAGGCCGTGTTCGGCGGCGAAGAGCTGCAGGTCGGGCAGCCGCGCCATGGTGCCGTCGTCCTTCATGATCTCGCAGATCACGGCAGCGGGCGTGCAGCCCGCCATGGCGGCCAGGTCGCAACCCGCTTCGGTATGGCCCGCGCGCATCAGCACGCCGCCGTCGACGGCCTGCAGCGGAAAGATGTGGCCCGGCTGCACCAGGTCGTCGGCCTTCGCGTCGCGTGCCACCGCCGCCTGCACCGTGCGGGCGCGGTCGGCGGCGGAGATGCCGGTGGTCACGCCCTCGGCCGCTTCGATCGAGACGGTGAAGGCGGTGCCCATCTTGGTGCCGTTGCGCGCCACCATCGGCGGCAGCTGCAGGGTTTCGCAGCGCTCCCGGGTGAGCGTCAGACAGATCAGGCCGCGGCCGAAGCGCGCCATGAAGTTGATGGCTTCCGGCGTCACGTGTTCGGCGGCCAGCACGAGGTCGCCCTCGTTCTCGCGGTCTTCCTCGTCGACCAGGATCACCATGCGGCCGGCGCGCATCTCGGCCACGATGTCTTCCACCGGGGAAACCGGCACGGGAGCCAGGGGGGCGCGCGCGTTCATGCCGCCACCTTGGGCGCGGTGAGCATGCGCTCGACGTAGCGGGCGATCAGGTCGATCTCCAGGTTGACGCGGGCGCCGGCCTTCAGCGCATGCAGCGCGGTGTTCTCGACGGTGTGCGGGATGAGGTTGATGCTCAATTCGGTGCCCTCCGCGACATCCGCGATGCTGTTGACGGTGAGGCTCACGCCGTTGACGGTGATGGAGCCCTTGTACGCGAGGTACTTGCCCAGGTCCTTCGGCGCCAGGATGCGCAACTCCCAGCTTTCCCCCACCGGCTCCATCTTGCGCACCGTGCCGACGCCGTCGACATGGCCCGAGACGAGGTGGCCGCCCAGGCGGTCCTGCGGGCGCAGCGCCTTTTCGAGGTTGATGGCGCCCGGGGCATCGAGGCCGGCGGTCCGGGCCAGCGATTCGGCGGAGATGTCGATGCTGAAGCGGCCGGCGTTGGCGTCCAGCGAGGTCACCGTCATGCAGGCGCCGTTGAGGGCGATGCTGTCGCCGAGCACCACGTCGTCCAGGTAGCCCGCGGGCGCGGTGACGGTCAGCCGCTTGCCGTGCTGCTGGGAGCTGCCGAGGTCGTCGATGGCGGCGATACGCCCGACGCCGGTGATGATGCCGGTGAACATGCGCCGATTTTGACAGGTTCGCCCCGCGCGCTTTCAGTGAGCCGCGCAAAGTCCTGTCCCGAGCGCGGACGAGTTCGGGGCTCGCTCCGGGCCAGGGTGGGGCGGCCCGTCCCGGCGAATGTCCCCCGCCTCCGGCTGAAGCCGGAGTCTCCTCCTTTACTTCGCCGGGACGGGCCGC
>DATAGN010000654.1:0-20394 GCA_036263715.1 Ramlibacter sp. | reverse complement strand
AAACGTTCTTTGCAATATCAAGACCGACTGCTGTAACGTTCATGGTGGACGCTCCTTCCCGCTTTAGTGGGTGCGGTTCCCACCCCCCACTTTGGCACTCCAGATGCCGTAGGGAGCGGGGCGTCCATTCCATTAACCTACAGGAACCCGCGGGAAGGACGAATCACAAGGAACAAGTCCGGAAACCGACGAAGTCGATGTCCCGTTCCGGCAACGCCCACCACCTGGTGCGCGGATCCTTCATCCTCGCCCGGGTCGCGAACGACGCCCCGCGCTGCACGCGCGCAACACCGAACACCGGCTGCGCGTCCAGCTCCGCATGCGGCGTCCACGCATCCGCCTGGAAGCCGGCGAAGGGCCGCACCGTGTTGGCCATCCACTCACGCACTTCGCCCCAGCGAAAACCGCGCCGCGCCGCCTGCAGGGCCGCGATCTCCCACTCGGCCTCCGTGGGCAAGCGACGCCCGGCCCAGCGGGCATAGGCATCGGCTTCCCACCAGCTCACGTGCATGGCCAGCTGGCTGCCGCCCATGCGCGTGGGCTTGCCGAAGAGGGTCTGCATCACCGCGCCGCTGGCCACGCCGATCTGCTCCACGTAGCGCGGGCCGCGCCGCCCTTCGGACCGGGCTTCGTGCTGCAGCCATTCCCAGCCCTGCGGATCCCAGAGCTCCTGGCGGTCGTAGCCGCCGTCGGCGATGAATTCGACGTACTGCGACCAGGTCACCGGCTGCGCGTCGATCTCGAACTCGGGCACCGGCACCGGCTCGTGCCCGCGCTCGACGTCCACCGCGAACGCGTTGTCTGCGATCCCGAGCGTCCAGCGCGTGGCCGGCAGCAGCAGCGGCGCACGGGTGGCGATGCCCTCCGGCACGTGCAGGCCCAGGGGCGCCTGGCAGGCCTGCGCCACGGCGACCAGCTGCTCGCAACGCAGCTCCTCGTGGAACAGTGCCATGCGAAAGAAATACAGCGCCTCGTCGTCGTCAGGCGTGTGCTCCAGGAGTTCGAGCGTGGTTTCCAGCGTCGCGAGGAGGTAGGCGCGCACCTCTTCGCCCTCGGGCAAGGCGAGTGACCAGCGCTGCGCAGCCGTCACGCCACGCGGGTCGAACCAGCGGTCGGCCTCGGGCTCGATCGAACCGGTGCGCACGCCGTCGGCCGGACAGCGCGGCCCCAGCCCCCGCTGCGGGTTGCGCGCGATCCAGTATTCGGACAGCCAGGCCACGTGCCCCGCCACCCACCAGGGCGGCAGCACGCCTGGCGCGGCGGCCGGGCGCAACTGCGGGCCGAGCGCCTGCTCCAGGCGCGCCAGCAGCTGCAGCAACTGGTTGCGCGCGTCCATGAGCGCGAGCGAGAGCCGCTCGCGGCCGGCATGGCGCACGGCGGCGGTGTCGATCAGGGTGGGGGGAACGGCCATCGCGCGCAATCCGCATCCGTCCACGGGTACAAACACCAATGACGCCCAAGCTCGTCCGTCACGATGCTGTCAGGTTGGCCGGAAGCGGCTTTCTAGAATTTCCTTCTTACTTTGACTCTATCCGACAATCGGGGGCCGCTCGGCCTCGACGGAGACAACATGCACGGTTTACTCAAGTTCTCCCGTGCGGTGGACTGGCTGAACACACAGGTCGGCAAGTGGGTGATCTGGCTGATCCTCGGTTCTACCGTGATCAGCGGGCTCAACGCCGTCGTCCGCAAGGCGTTCAACACCAGCTCCAACGCATACCTCGAGGTGCAGTGGTACCTGTTCGCGGGCGCCTTCCTGCTTGCCGCGGGCTACACCTTGCTGCATGGCGAGCACGTCAAGATCGACGTGATCTCCAGCAAGCTGTCCAAGCGCAAGCAGATCTGGATCGACGTGATCGGCTTCACCTTCTTCCTCACCCCGGTGTGCCTGGTCATCCTCTACTACGGCATTCCCTTCTTCCTCCAGGGCTTCCGCTCCGGTGAGGTTTCCTCCAACGCCGGCGGCCTGATCCGCTGGCCCGTGTACATCCTCATCCCGATCGGCTTTGGCCTGCTGCTGCTGCAGGGCCTGTCGGAACTGATCAAGCGCCTGGCCTTCCTGCAGGGGCTGATCCCGGATCCCACCGTCAAGCTGGTGGCCAAGACGGCCGAAGAAGAACTCGCCGAGGAAGTGCGCCGCCAGGCCGAACTCGCCGAAGAGGCGAGGCTCAAGGCCCTGGCCGAGCGCGCAGGAGATCGTTCCCAATGACGCAATTCATCGCACAGAACATGGCCCCGATCATGTTCGCGGGGCTGATCGTGTTCCTGCTGTTCGGGTTCCCCGTGGCTTTCAGCCTCGGCGCCTGCGGCCTGTTCTTCGCCTTCATCGGCATCGAGCTGGGCGTGCTGCCCACCTCGCTGATGCAGGCGCTACCGCTGCGGCTGTTCGGCATCATGCAGAACGACACGCTGCTGGCCATCCCCTTCTTCACGCTGATGGGGCTGATCCTCGAACGCAGCGGCATGGCCGAAGACCTGCTGGACACCATCGGCCAGCTGTTCGGCCCCCTGCGCGGGGGCCTGGCCATCGCGGTGATCCTGGTGGGGGCCCTGCTCGCCGCCACGACCGGCGTGGTCGCGGCCTCGGTGATCTCGATGGGCCTGATCTCGCTGCCCATCATGCTGCGCTACGGCTACGACCGGCGGCTCGCATCGGGCGTGATCGCCGCGTCCGGCACGCTGGCGCAAATCATCCCGCCCTCGCTGGTGCTGATCGTGCTGGCCGACCAGCTCGGTCGCAGCGTGGGCGACATGTACAAGGGCGCCTTCATCCCCGGCTTCGTGCTGACTGGCCTGTACCTGCTGTACGTCGTCGGCCTGGCCATCTTCACGCCCAAGCGGGTGCCGGCCCTGCCGCTGGAAGCACGCGTGTTCCGCGAGCCCAGTGGCAGCAGCGGCACGCCTTCGCTCCTGGTGCTGACGATCATCAGCACCGTGGCCGCCGTGATCCTGGGTCGGAACTACGCGAGCGTGGTCAGCTGGTGGCGCGGCGAGCAGGTCACGGTCGTGCCGACCGACGAGATGATCGTGCTGGCCCTCGTCGCCGGCGTGGGTCTCGCCTTCGTGCTGGCGGTGATCAACAAGGTGCTGCGCCTGAACCTGCTCTCGCGCATGGCCGAGCGCGTGACCTTCGTGCTGATCCCGCCGCTGTTCCTGATCTTCCTGGTCCTCGGCACCATCTTCCTGGGCATTGCGACGCCCACCGAGGGCGGCGCCATGGGCGCGCTAGGTGCGTTCGCGATGGCGATGGCGCGCAGGCGCCTCTCGTTCTCCCTGCTCCGGCAGGCGCTGAACACCACGACGAAGCTGTCCTGCTTCGTGGTCTTCATCCTGATCGGCGCCACGATCTTCGGCCTGACCTTCCAGGGCGTCGACGGCCCGAAGTGGGTGGAGCACCTGCTGTCGCAGCTGCCCGGCGGCCAGCTCGGCTTCCTGATCGTGGTGAACATCCTCATCTTCGTGCTGGCCTTCTTCCTGGACTTCTTCGAGCTGTCCTTCATCGTGGTGCCGCTGCTGGCGCCCGTGGCCGACAAGCTGGGGATCGACCTGGTCTGGTTCGGGGTGCTGCTGGCGGTGAACATGCAGACCTCCTTCATGCACCCGCCCTTCGGCTTCGCGCTGTTCTACCTGCGCAGCGTGGCGCCGGACAAGGCGTACGTGGACCGCGTCACGCGCCAGCAGATCGCACCGGTCACCACCGGCCAGATCTACTGGGGCGCCGTGCCCTTCGTGATCATCCAGGTCATCATGGTCGGCCTGATCATCGCGTTCCCGGGCATCGTCTCGCGCGACAAGGTCGAGACGATCGACCTGGACAAGGTGAAGATCGAGATGCCGACCGACATGGGCTCCACGCCAAGCAGCGATCCCTTTGCGCCGCCGCCGCTGGGAGGCACGCAGCCGTCGACCGACCCCGCCGCACCGGGCGGAGCCAGTTCCTCCGACGAGGAGCAGAAGAAGATGGACGAGCTGTTCAATCCGAAGAAGTAGCTCGGATTGCGCCAGGAAAAAGGGCCCCGTTCGGGGCCCTTTTTTTCTTCGCAACGGAGGACGAATCAGAAGGCGTCCTTGAGAAACGCCCGCCCCTCCGCCAGCCTGCGCGCCGTCCGCTGCACCGCCATGCGGCGCACGACCGGGGCCCCGCCAGTGGCGCTGTCCACCTCCGCCTCAACATAGATCACCCCGGAGGGATGGCCGAAAGCCAGGGGCCGCGCCGCGGCACCGCGCGTCGCCGTCAGCAGCCGGTGCGGCAGCGTCCCCGGCACGCGGCAAGCCATGCCCGTCGTGGCGGTGAGCGTGCCCGCCAGCGTCTTGCTCGCCGAGCCCGATGCGAACTGGCGAACCACCAGGTCGATGCCGTTCGCCTCCACGAGGTCGCCTTGCGTGCAGGTACGGTAATCCGCCGGTGGACTGGTCACGATCAGCATGGGCGTTGACGGCGCCTGCCGCGCGTCCCAGTACTCGCGCAGCCCGCAGCGATACGCCACCGCCTTGCGGATCGCGTCCATGCGGCGCTTGAGGTCCTCGTCGGCGTCGATCTCGTCCGGCGACTCGATGCCGGCCATGCGCAAGACCTCGGGCTGCACGTAGACGGCCAGGTTGGGTCCGTCCACGATCGACATCTCCACGGCGCCCACGCCGGGCACGTCGAGGATGTCCACGGCGTTGCCGGTTGGCAGCAGCTTGCCCGTGATCGCGCCGGCCGCCTGCGAGAAGTCCAGGGAGATCGCAGCGCCGGTGCCCGGCACGCCGCCGATGGCGAAGTCGCCTTTCCACACCGGCTTGCCGCCCTGCACGGGCACCTCGACGCGGATCACGCTGTCCGTGTTGACGCTGTGCACGCGCACGACCGTCGTGCCTTCCACCGGCGCCACCAGGCCCTCCTGGATCGCATACACGCCGACGGCCGCCGTGAGGTTGCCGCAATTGAGCTTGTAGTCGACCTCGGCGCGCACTGTGCCGACCTGGCCGAAGAGGTAGGTGACGTCCGTGCCTTCGCGCACCGGCTTGCCGACAATCGCCGCCTTGCTCGTGAGCTTGTCGGCGCCGCCTAGCCCGTCGATCTGGCGCCGGTCGGGGCTGCCGAACAGGTCCAGCAGCAGCTTCGTCAGCTGCGCCCGGTCGGCGGGCACATCCTCGGCGCGCAGGAAGATGCCCTTGCTGGTGCCGCCGCGCATCAGCACGAAAGGCAGGTCGTCACGCATGGCGCTCCTCAGGAGACGCGCTCGAAGCGCGGAATGGAAATCTCGCGCGTGACCGGGTCGAACACGACCTGCACCTTGTCGCCCACCTTCACTTCCGGCGGCGGGATGCCGACCACGTTGCTGATCATGCGCGGCCCTTCCTCCAGCTGCACCAGCGAGACGTTGTAGGGCACGTCGCCGGCGAAGGCCTGGTTGTAGACCTGGTGGAACACGATGCTCGAATGCACGGTGCCGCGGCCCGACACCGCCTTCCATTCGAAGCGGTCGCACAGGCAGTGCGGGCACACGTGGTTGATCGGGTAGCGGGGCTTGCCGCAGTCGCCGCAGTGCTGCAGCACCAGCTTGCGCTCGCGCGCGGCGGTCCAGAAGGGCTTGTTACCCTCGTCCAGGGTGGGCAGCGGCTTGTCGTAGGTCCTGGTTTCGCTCATGTCGTTTCTCCCTTCAGGCGGCACGCAGGATCATGGCGTTGGCGCAGTTGAGCGTCATGCCGCGGCCGGTGACCAGGCAGGTCGCGGCGTCCTTCACCTGGCGCTCGCCGCAGTCGCCGCGCATCTGCCGCACGCCTTCCACGGCGTGCAGCCAGCCTTCCATGTACGACTCGGACAGGTTGCCGCCGGCGGTGTTCACCGGCAGCTGGCCGCCCAGTTCGATTCGGCCGCCTTCGGTGAAGGGACCGCCCTCGCCCACGCCGCAGAAGCCGGCGTGCTCCAGCCAGAGGATCACGCTCATGGTGAAGTTGTCGTAGAGCTGCGCCACGTCGATGTCCTTCGGCCCCACGCCGGCCATCTTGTACGCCCGCTCGAGCGCGTCCTTCTGGTGCGGCACGTACCACCAGTCCTCGCGCTCCATGTTCTGCGTGGTGTAGGCCTGGCCCATCCCGGAGATCAGCACGGGTTTCTGCTTCAGGTCTTTCGCGCGCTCGGCGGAAGTGAGGATGATGCAGACGCCGCCGTCGCTGATCAGGCAGCAATCGAGCAGGTGGAAGGGCTCCACCACCATGCGTGAAGCCTGGTGCTCCTCGATCGTGAAGCGCTCGCGCATCACCGCGTTCGGATTCATCGACGCGTGCTTGCGGCAGGCGACGGCGACGTTGCCCAGGTGCCGGCTGGTCGTCCCGTACAGGGCCATGTGGCGGCTGGCGGCCATGGCGCTGTTGGCCGCCGCACCGAACATGCCCCAGATGCCCCAGGAATCGCCCCACCCCGACGCGCGGCCGAAGCGGTAGTTGCCGGTGCGCGCCGTGTCCGCGAAGACGCAGGCGACGTAGTCGGCCATGCCGGCCTCGATCGCCATCGCCGCGTTCTGGATCAGCGCGCCGCAGGTGCCGCCGCCCATGGTCATGCTGCCCGTGTACTTGGGGTCGATGCCCAGCGTCTCGCCCATGCGCAGGTAGTTCAGCGAGCCTTCGGGCGAGGTGGTGCCCGGCATCGTGAGCAGCCCGTCGACCTGGTTCTTCTTCAGCCCGGCATCGTCCAGCGCGCGCTTGAACGCCTCGGTGCCCAGCGTCACGGGCGTGGAGCCGGGCAGCTTGCCCTGCGCCGTGGCGCCCACGCCCACGATCGCGATCTTGTCCTTCAGGGATGTCGTCATCGTCTCTCCTCCTTGCTCTCAGCGGCCGCGGTACACCGGCGGGCGCTTTTCCTGGAAGGCGCGGCGGCCCTCGATGCGGTCTTCGGTGTCGCGCAGCATCCCGAAGACATAGCTCTCCATGGCCATGCCCTGCGCGACCGGCAACGCGGCGCCGTCGCGCACCAGGCGCTTGACCGCGCGCACCGACAGCGGCGCGTTCTGGGCGATGCGGTTGGCGATGGCCAGCGCGGTTTCCAGCAGCTGCGCTGCCGGCACCACCTTGCTGACGAGACCGGTGCGCAGCGCTTCCTGCGCGTCGACACGGTCGCCCGTCAGCAGCATCAGCATGGCGTCGCTGCGGCCGATCACGCGCGGCAGGTTCTGCGTGCCGCCGGCGCCCGGGATGCTGCCGATGCGCACTTCCGACAGCGCGAACTGCGCGTTCTCGGAGGCGATGCGGATGTCGCAGGCCAGCGCGAGCTCCATCCCGCCGCCCATGGCGTAGCCGTTGACGGCGCAGATGATTGGCTTGTCCATCTCCATGCCGGCCAGCAGGTGGTTGGACTGGGCCTGGCCGAAGGTGAGCTGCGCCGGGCTTTCCTTGGGCGGCATCGTCTTCTTGAGGTCCGATCCCGTGCAGAAGGCCTTCTCGCCCGCGCCGGTCAGGACGACGCAGCGCACTGCATCGTCCTGCGCGACGCGCTGCCATGCCTCGCGCAGTTCCGCCCGCGTTTCCGGGTCGATCGAATTCATGGCCTCGGGCCGGTTGAGCGTGATGATCGCGACGCCCTCGCGCACTTCGTAGTTCAGTGGCATGTCTTGTCCCCCCGATTCGGTGCTGCGATGTCCAGCCATTCGCGCACGGTGATCCGGTCCAGCGCCAGTGCGCCGCCGAACAGGCGGTCGACGTCGGCGTGGGCCTCGCCCCAGGCCAGGCAGTCCTCGAGCTTCACGCGCAGTTCCTGCAGCGACAGCGGCGACTGGGCGGACCCACGCAGCAGGTCAACGCGCCGCTGCAGGCGGCTGCCGTTCTTCAGCGTCAGCGTGATCTCGGTCCAGCGCGGGAAGGTGGGGCTGTCGGTCGCGTCGTCGGTGGTGACGCTGGCGAAAAAGGGCTGCGCCTCGGGCCGGCGCACGGCGGCGTCGGTGAAGCTCGAAAGCAGCACGGCGCCATCGAGCAGCGCCGCCGTCAGCGCGTACTGCATGCTGAACTTGCCCTCCAGCCCGGTCTGCGGCCGCATGTGGATCAAGGGCGTGAGCGCCCCGGCGCTGGTGCGCACGTGGACCGCACCGACGTCGGCCAGCGTGAGGCCGTGCTCGCCGCGCAGGTCCAGCACCCCATCGAGCGCGCGGTGCGTGGCGTAGCAAAGCGGGTACTTCTTGACCTCGATGCCGCTGGCCAGCAGCTCCAGCGGCGCCGTGCCGATCGTCTCGACCTGCGGCGCCAGCGACTCGCCGTTGCCGTACAGGTCCAGGTAGCCGAAGGCATCGTCCAGCACGCCCGCCGCGGCGTCGAAGCCCTCGGCGGCGAGCAACGCCGCGCGCAGGCCGGCGGCATTGGCCTGCCCCGCCTGGAAGGACTTGGCGTGCGTGCCGAAGTTGGCGCGGCTGCCGGCGGCCTGCGCCACCGCCAGGCCGATCGCGTGCGTGGTGCGGCGCGCGTCCAGGCGCAGCAGGCGCGCGCAGGCCGCGGCCGCGGCGATGGTGCCGATGCTGGAAGTCGAATGCCAGCCGCGCGCGTAGTGCTTGACGGCGATGGCCTTGGAGAGCTTGCAGATCACCTCGAAGCCGGCGACATAGGCGCACGCGAGTTCGGCCCCGCTCGCATCGCTTGCTTCGGCCAGCCCCACCAGCGCAGGCAGCAGCGCAATGCTGGGATGCCCGCGCATGGGCGAGGTGACGTCGTCGTAATCGAGCACGTGGCCGGCCACGCCATTGACCAGCGCGGCCAGCTCCAGCGGCAGCGGCGCGCCCGTGCCCCAGTCCCGCGCGGCACGCCCCGGCGCCGGCAGCGCGCTGGCGCGCGCATAGCGCATGGCGAGCTGCGTGGCCTCTTCGTTGCGGCCGGCGATCGCGCAGGCGTAGGTGTCGAGCAAGGCGCGGCCGGTGGCCTGCAGCAGTTCCGGCGTCAGTTGCGCCGGCTGCAGGCTGCTGGCGAATGCGGCGATGCGTTCCGCGGCTTTCACTGCAAGGCCCCTTGCGCGCGCAGCGTGGCGATCTCCGAGGGCGAGAGGCCCAGGCGGTCGCGCAGCACTTCGTCGGTGTGCTCGCCCAGCAAGGGTGCCGGCCGGTTCGGATAACCCGGCGTTCGCGACATCCGGAAGGGAAGCGCGTTGTAGACCGTGCGGCCCATCTCCGGGTGGTCGAGATAGACCCAGTGCCCGCGCGCTTGCAGTTGCGCATCGCGCTGCAGCACGTCGGCGGCGTCCTGCACCGGCCCAGCCGCGACGCCGCGCTGCTGCAGGCGCTGCGCCAGTTCCAGCGCGTCATGGGTCGCGGTGCTGCGTCCGATCGCCGCATCGAGTTCGGCGCGGTGCTGCCAGCGCGCGATCGCGGTGGCGAAGCGCTGATCCTGCGCCAGCGCCGGGTCCTCCAGCACCTGCAACAAGGACCGCCAGGCGGCATCGGTGGGCGCCGAGATCGCGATCCATCGGTCGGTGCCGCGCGCGGGATAGACGCCATGGGGCGCTGCCGCAATGTGCTGGTTGCCGACGCGATCGGCCACATGGCCGTTGGCGGTGTAGTCCATCACCGCCGGCCCGAGCAGCGCGATCGTCGGTTCGATCTGCGCAACGTCGATGAACTGGCCCTGGCCGGTGCGCCGTCGGTGGCGCAGCGCCGCCAGGATGGCGAACGCCGCATGGGCCGGATTCGGCACGTGGTCGGGGAAGTTGGTGCCCGTGCCGGCAGGATCCTGGTCCGGCAGGCCGCACAGGTAGTGCAGGCCGGTGACCGCGCCCATGGTGAGGCCGTAACCGAGGTAGTTGGCCTCGGGGCCTTCCTGGCCGTGCATCGACATCGAGATGTAGACGATGTCTTGCTTGAACGCCCGCACCGCCTCGTAGCCCAGGCCGAACTTCTCCATCGTGCCGGGCGTGAAGTTGTTCGCCACCACGTCGGCGCCCTCGACGATGCGGCGCGCGAGCGCGCGGCCCTCTTGCGTCTTCAGGTTCAGCGTGACGCTGCGCTTGCTGGAATTGCGGTCGGCGAAGTAGCCGCTGCGGTTGACGCCGCGCACGCCGCCCTGGAAGGGCTTGGCGTCGCGCAGCGTGTCCAGCCGCTCGGCGCTCTCGATCTTGATGACGTCGGCGCCGAAGTCCGCCAGGATCTTGGTCGTGTACGAACCGGCGCCGATCCAGGTGAAGTCGGCCACCGTGATGCCGGCGAGCGGGAACTTGTTCATGCGATCACCCCCTGCCGCAGCAGCACGGCCTGGCTGTCCGGGTCGTAGCCGAGCGCGGACAGCACTTCGGCCGTGTGTTCGCCCAGGCGCGGCGCCGGTCGGCCGAGCGCCCAGGGCGAAGCGGAAAGCCGGTACGGCGCGCCTGGCACCGTCAGCGTCTGGCCGCTGGAGGGATGCTGCGTCTGCGCGAAGAAGCCGCGGTGCGCGAGCTGCCGGTTCTGCATGAGGTCGGCGGTGGTGCTGACCGGGCAGATCGGGATGCGCCGGCGCTGGCCCTCCGCATAGAGCTGCGCCTTGGTGTGCTGTTGCGCATAGGGCAGGAAGATGCCCGCGAAGATGCGCTTGGCCTCGGCACTGGCGAGGAAGGTGGTGTCGGACCAGCGCGGCTCGCGCAGCTGCGCGGCGCCCGGCGCGTCCACGTCCACCAGCCAGTCGGCCGTGGCGTTCCAGAACTTGTTGGAAGCGACACCGCCGGCCATGAGGTACACCATGCCGTCGCTGCAGGTGAACACGCCGGTGCCCGCCTGCCGCTGCTCGCCGCCGTTGCGCTTGCGCACCGTGTTCTCCAGCTCGACGAACTGCACGGCGTTCTCCAGCGCCATCGCCACGCTCTCCTGCACGGAGACGTCGACGTGCTGGCCCTCGCGAGCGCCTTCCTGGCCCTCCACCTCCCAGATCGCCATCATCGAGGCGACCGCGGCGAACTGCGCCGCCGCCAGCAGCGCCTGGTTGCCGTAGGGCGCCGTGGGCGCCAGGCCCGGGTAGCCGCCCAGCGAGAGCAGCCCGCCGAAAGCGAGCGCGACGAGGTCGCCGCCTTCGTAATGCGCGTAGGGGCCGTCCTCGCCGAAGGGCGTGATGCTGGTGGTGACGATCGCGGGCTGCAGCCTGGCGAGCGCCTCGTGCGAGAGGCTGCGCGCGCGCATGCGGCCGGGGCGCTCGGCATCGAGCACCAGGTCGGCTTGCTTTGCCAGGCCACGGAAGATCTCCTGGCCCTGCGGCTGCTCGAGGTCCAGCGCGATGCCGCGCTTGCCCTGGTTGAAGTACGCGAACGCGAGGCTGCGCTCCGCGTGCGCTTGTCCGTCGAGGAACGGACCTTCGCGCCGGTTCGCGCAGCCCGTGACGGGCTCCACGAGCAGCACGTCGGCGCCCAGCTGCGCGAACAGCTTGCCGCAGTACTGCTCGCTGCCTTGCGTGAGGTCGAGGACCCGGATGCCTTGCAGGGGACCGGGGGCGGATGGGGATGGCATGGGCAGGCAGGCGTTGAAGTGCGGCGGATCGTAGAGGCTCGCGCCGACGGCCACAACGCCGCGGCGCCATCCGCCCGTCCACATAGTGAGAGAAGCCGCAGGGTGCCACCGCCACGGGTGCGGCGGAGCGCCATTCTCAATATATGGACTCTTTTATGGCGAATCCCGATTCACCCCGCGCGCCCGCTGTCACACACTCCGGGCATTCCAAGGAGACAGACGTGACCCTCTTGAGCAACAGCAGCCGGCGGCTCGTGCTGGTCGGCGCGCTGGCGGCGGCCTTCGCCGCCTTCGGGCCGGCGCAGGCGCAGGACTTCCCGAACAAGCCCATCAAGCTCATCGCCCCCTTCGCCGCGGGGGCCAGCACCGACTTCCTCGCCCGCACCGTCGCGCAGTCCATGAGCAAGGACCTCGGCCAGCCGGTGGTGGTGGAGAACAAGCCGGGCGCCGGTGGCGCGCTCGCCGCCGAACAGGTGGCGCGCTCAGCCCCGGACGGCTACACGTTCCTGCTGACCTCGGCAGGCATCGTGACGATGAACCAGCACATCTACCCGAAGCTGCCCTACGACCCGATCAAGGACTTCGCGCCGCTGACCATCGGCGTGCGCATGCCCATCGTGGCCGTGGTGCACCCCTCGGTGCCGGCGAAGAACGTGCAGGAGCTGCTGGCGTACGCCAAGGCAAACCCCGGCAAGCTGACCTACGGATCGGCCGGCACCGGCACCTCGCAGCACCTCGCGGGCGAGCTGTTCAAGTCGATGGCCAACGTCGACCTGCTGCACGTGCCCTACCGCGGCGGTGGCCCCGCGATGAACGACCTGCTGGCCGGCCAGATCCACATGATGTTCGTGCAGGTGCCCTCGGGCCTGCCGCAGGTGAAGGCGGGCAAGGTGCGCGCCATTGCGGTGGGCAGCGACAAGCGCGACCCCAAGATGCCGGACGTGCCGACCGTCAACGAGGCCGGCGTCAAGGGCTACAACTCGGACACCTGGTACGGCTTCGTCATGCCCGCGGGCGTGCCCGCGCCGGTCGCCCAGAAGCTGCACGCATCCATCGTCAAGGCGCTCAAGGAGAACGAGCAGAAGCTGTCCGAGCAGGGGTTCAACGTGGACGGCGGCAGCCCGAAGGAAATGGCGGACACGATCAACGTCGAGGCCAGGAAGTGGGGCGCCGTGATCAAGGCGGCCAATATCAAGCCCGAGTGAGCGATCTCGCGCCGGCGCGCCACGCGCACACCTTCCGCGCGGTGAGCCATCCGCTGCGCGTGTACAGCGGCGAGGACGCGCTGGTGCAGCTTCCCTCCGAGCTGGCGCGCGCGGGCGCGCAACGCGCCGTGCTGCTGTGCGGCCGCAGCGTGCACGACCGCACGGACCTGGTGGACCACGTGCGCGCCCTCGCTGGTGAACGCATCGCCGGTGTGTACGCGGACCTCGGCGCCGGCGCGCCGCGCCACCAGGTAGAGGCGGCAGCGCAGCTGGCGGCCGGTCTCGGGGCGGATGCGCTCGTGGCCATCGGCGCCGGCAGCGTCACCAAGGCGGCCCGGGTGGTGGCGATCCGCCTGGCCGAGCCGGGACCGCTGGAAGCGCTCGCCACGCAGTACGACGCACGCGGCCGGGCCACCAGCACGCGCCTGCCCGCGCCCAAGCTGCCGATCTTCAACGTGCTCACGGCGGCCACCACCAGCCAGAACCGCGCCGGCGCCTCCATCCGCGACGAGGCCGCGGGCCGGCAGCTGGAATTCTTCGATCCCAAGACGCGGCCGCGCGCGGTGGTCTGGGATGCGAAGGCGCTGGCCACCGCACCCGTTGCGCTGACGCGCGCGGCCGCCGGCATGGAGTACTGGTGGGCGATCATGAACCTCGCCGGCGCCGCGCACGAGAATCCGCTGGTGCTGGCCAGCCGTCGCCAGTGCTGGCAGATCGCGCAGGCCGCCATGCCGCGCATGGACGACGCCAGCGACTGGCGCGTGCGCGCGGAACTCTGCGCGGCCTCGCTGCTGCGCACGCGCGACGAGGACGACGGCGGCGTGCCGCTGGGCGTGAGCCCCGGCACGCACGAGATCCGCATGCATCCGGTCACCCGGGCCACCTACATGCTGGCGCAGGGCCTCTTCAATACGGGCACGGGCATCAGCCAGCCCGTGGCCACGCTGGCTCTGGCGGCGGCAGCGGTGCGCGCGTTCGGCGACCTGTGCCCGCAGGTAGTGGCCGATATCGGGCGCATGCTGGACGCGCGTGACACGTCCGTCGAGGTCGTGGCGGATGCGCTGGCAGCGAAGCTGCGCGGCTTCGGCTACGCGCAGCACCTGCGCGCCGCCGGCGTCCCCCGCGAGCAGGTCCCCGTCATCGTCGATGGTGCAATGCGCACCTTCAACTGCAACGCCGACGGCTGGATGGACGACAAGGCAGCGCGCCTGCGCGCGATGCTCGAACAGGTTCTGTGAACCAAGAAGACCCAGGAGACCAACGATGAACCGCAAGCACTTCCTGCGCACCCTCTGCCTCGCCGCACTGGCGCTCGCCACCGGCGCGGCCAGCGCCCAGGCCTTTCCCAATCGCCCGATCAGGATGATCGTGCCCTTCAACGCCGGCGCCTCGGTCGACACGATCGCGCGCAACATGGCGCAGCTGATGGCGAAGAAACTGAACCAGCCGGTGGTGGTGGAGAACAGGCCCGGTGCCAACGCCGCGATCGCAGCGCAGGCCGTCGCCGCCGCGCCCGCGGACGGCTACACGGTCTTCTTCGCCTCCGATTCGGCGCTGGTGCTCAATGGGCTGCTGTACAAGAAGCTGGCCTATGACGCCGAACGCGACTTCACGGGAGTCGCACTGGCGGCCAACGTGCCGCTGGTGATGCTGGTGAACGCCTCGCTGCCGGTGACCAACCTGAAGGAGTTCATCGCCTACGGCAAGGCCAATCCCGGCAAGCTGAACTACAGCTCCACGGGCACCGGCGGCGCCTTTCACCTGGCCGGCGAGATGTTCGCGCAGGCGGCCGGCATCGACATGACGCACGTGCCGTTCACGGGCGGCGCGCCGGCACTGCAGGCGCTGCTGGCCGACCAGGTGCAGGCGATGTTCGGCATCGTCGGATCCACCTTGCCGCACGTGCGCTCGGGCAAGCTGCGCCCGCTGGCGCTGGTGACCAAGGAGCCGGTGAACGTGCTGCCGGGCGTGTCCACGCTGCACGAGAGCGGCTACCCGGGCCTGGAGGCGATGGTGCGCTACGGCCTCGTGGCCCACAGGAAGACGCCGCCCGAGGTGCTGGCGGTCCTGAACGACGCGGCCAACTACGCACTGGCCGACGCCGGCTACCGCGAGAAGTTCACCGGCGAAGGCTACCTGGTGCCGCAGCCGCACAGGGGCGCTCAGTTCGACCAGATCCTCGCCGCCGACCGCGCCCGCTGGGCCGCGCTGATCAAGGCGCGCAACATCAGCCTGGACTGAGAGAACGACGCGCATGCTCGCCGAAGATCCCTCCCGCATCCCCATCCACCTGCGCGACATCGCGTACCGCAGTTTCCTGCGCGCCGACGGGCTGTGGGACGTGGAGGGGACGCTCCTCGACACCAAGGGCTACGACCAGGTGGCGGTGGAACGCGGGCCCTTGCCGGCCGGCACGGCCATCCACCACATGCGCATCCGCCTGACCATCGACGACACCTTCACGGTGCACGGCGTCGAGGTGGAGATGCCCACCACGCCCTTCGGCGAATGCCAGGGCGGCAAGCCGCCGCTGCAGGCGCTGGTGGGCTGCCGCATCGGCGGCGGCTGGCGCAAGGCGGTGCAGGAACGCATGGGCGGCGAGAGCGGCTGCACGCACCTGCGCGAACTGCTGTTCGGCATGGGCACGGCGGCCTTCCAGACGGTGGGCCGCTATCGCGCGCACCAGCGCAAGCTGCGTGGCGAGCCGGAACCGGTGCTGCTCAAGCCGCGGGCGCCCTTGGGCGAGTGCATCGGCTGGGCCTTCGACGGCGAGCCGATGCGGCGCTACCGGCCCGAGTTCTTCGGCTGGCGCCCGCCGGCGGAAGAGCCCACGCGCGACTGAAGCCCGCCCGCGGCCGCATTGCGGTCGGCGAGGGCGCCCTCGATGTCGTCGATCGCGCGCCGCAGCGACGCCGCCACCTCCGCAGCCCGTTCGTCGTCCATGCGCGTGGCGACGCTGGACACGCTGATCGCGGCCACCGGGGCGCCACCGGGCTCGCGGATCGGCACGGCCACCGTGCGCACGTCGGGCAGTTCGAGCACCTTGCTCAGCACGTAGCCGCGCGCCCGGGCGCGCGCGATGCTGCGGCGAAGCACTGCTTCGGAATAACGCGGAAAGCGCTTGAGCGTGCGTTCCAGGTTGGCGCGGCAGACGCGATCGAGCTCGATGTCGTCCATCGCGCTGAGGATGGCCGTGGCGCCGCCGCCCACCACCAGGGGCCGGCGCTTGCCGACCTCGAGCACGTAAGCCTTGATCGGCGCCTTGCCTTCGGCGCGGTCGGTGCACACGCCGTCCAGGCCCGACCGCTCGGTGAGGAACACGGTGTCGCCCGTCATCTGCGCGATGCGCTCCAGGTGCGGATGGCAGATGTCGCGCAGCGCCAGTTGCGGCGAGGCGGCCAGGCCCATCTCGTACATCGCGGGCCCCAGGAAGTAGCGGCGGCTCTCGCCGTCCTGCCGCAGCAGCCTTTCGGCCACCAGGGCCTGCAGCAGCCTGTGGGCGGTCGGCCGCTCGAGGTCGGCGGCGCGGTGCAGGTCCGCCAGCCGCAGGCCGGAACGCTGGCCGGCGGCCACCAGCCGCATCAGCAGGGCGACACGCTGCACCACCTGGCTGCCGCTGGCACGCGCCGGGGCTTCCTCTTCCTGTCTCATTATGTGGACGACTTTCGCGGCTGCGGGTGGCGCATTTTACGGGCGCCCTTCCTATGATGCGCGCATCGCCGGCGCCGCAGTTCGTCCACATGCCGGAACAGGAATCCCAGGAGCCTCCATGAATTTCGAGTTGCCGGACACCACCCGGATGATCCGCGAGACGGTGCGCGAGTTCACCGAGCGGGAGCTCAAGCCGCTGGAGTCGCTGGTGATCCGGCGCGAGGCCGAGCGCGGCATGAACGACGACCCGCTGCTGCCGCCCGACGTGGAGCACGCGTTGCAGGAGAAGGCGCGCGCCATCGGCCTGTGGGGCATCGACGTGCCCGAGGAGTTCGGCGGCCAGGCCTTCGGCATGCTGGCCAAGTGCGTCGTCACCGAGCAGCTGAAGCACTCCATCGTGCCCTTCGTGCCGCCGCCGGACAGCCCCAACCTGTACCTGCTCAAGGAGCAGTGCAAGGGCTCGCAGATCGACAAGTACCTGATGCCCTATGTGCGCGGCGAAAAGAAAAGCTGCATCGCCCTGTCCGAGGAGGGCGCCGGCTCCGACGCGGCGGGCATCCGCACGAAGGCGGAGCGCGTCAACGGCAAGTGGGTGATCAACGGCGCCAAGATGTGGATCAGCAATGCGCGCCGCTCGCATTTCATGATCATGGTGGCGGTGACCGACGCCAGCAAGGGCTCGCGCGGCGGCATGACCGCCTTCCTGGTGGATCGCGACCACCCGGGCGTGAGCATCCCCGCGTCCTATCCGATGATCGGCGAGTACCACCCCTACCAGGTGTTCTTCGACAACGTGGAACTCGGCGACGACGCCGTGCTGGGCGAAGTCGGCAACGCCTTCGTGCCGATCACCAACCGCCTCGGCGTGCGTCGCCTGGACATCGCCTCGCGCTGCCTGGGCCTGGCCGAGCGCTGCCTGCAGATGATGATCGAGCAGGCGAACACGCGAAAGACCTTCGGCCAGCTGCTGGCGGACCGGCAGGCGATCCAGTGGATGATCGCGGACAGCTGGCAGGAACTGGAGCTCGTGCGGCTGCAGGTCTACCGGCTCGCGTGGAAGATCGACCAGGGCGAGAAGGACTTCCGCCGCGACGGCTCGATGGTGAAGGTGCAGGCGACGGAGCTGATCCAGCGCGTCTCCGACCGCGCGATCCAGTTGTTCGGCGGCATGGGGCTGTCCAAGGAATTGCCGCTGGAATACATCGCCCGCTCGGCACGCGTGCTGCGCATCGTGGAAGGCCCAAGCGAGGTGCACCGCTGGGTGATCGCGCGGGACTTGCTGAAGAACGGCCTGCCCGCGAATTGAGCGAGGGCGCGAAGCAGCGTCGGGGTTCGCCTGCGGGCTCACCCCGACCTACGACGCCGACAAGTAGGTCGGGGTGAGCGCGCAGCCGAACCCCGACGGGAGCATCACGCGATCCGCGCCATCGCTTCGAAACTCGGCATCGCCCCACTCGCGAACCCCGTGCACCCAAGCGACCCGATCGCAATCTCCCCGCCCCGGATGCGCAGCCTCACCGCCCCATGGCTGTCCTCGTACACGTCCGGGTGCGCCGCCAGGAAGGCCTGCTGCTCGTCGCGCGGCAGCGCCTTCATGCCATCGACGTAGTGGTGCCCGTTGCGCTCCACGTGCGTGATCCCGAGCAGGTTCACCAATGCGATGTCCTGCTGCACCGACAGGCCCGCCTGCGTGGTCAGGTCCTCGCCGGACATGAAGTACCGGGGCGTCCCCTCCTCCCGATTCCACTGCACGCAACGCGCGGCATTCAGCACCGACTTGTAGAAGCCCTTGCAGGTCTTGGACGACACGCCCGCGTAGCCGCGCGCGCGGGCCTGCACGAAGCTTTGCAGCTCGCCGTCGGACTCGTCGACGATCACGGGCTTGCCCAGGGGCGCGGCCCGCAGGTCCACCTCCAGCGCCAGCTTGCGCGCGATCGGCTGCTCGATGAAGACGATCGAATCCCACAGGCGCCGCAGCGCCGGGCGCCCGGCGATGCCGCGCACCAGCGCCTGCACGCCCTCGCCGCTGTCGTACTGCTCGTTGCCGTCCAGCGATGCCTGGTACGGCTCGCCCGAGCGATCCAGCACGGAGGCGATCGCCTCCAGGCGCGCCAGGTCGGCGTCGACCTTGCCGGCGACCTTCAGCTTGAAGTAGCGGTGGCCGTAGGCCTGCACCACCTCCTCCAGCGTCTCGGGCAAGCCGTCGCCCGCGTGTTCGGTCTGGTCGGATGCCGTGATCGCGTCCACCAGGCCCACGGTGTGGCGCGCGTGGATGCGCTCGGCCGGGCGCAGGCTGGCCAGGAAAGCGTCGAAGTCGAAGCCCGCGAACTGCGAATGGAGCGCCCCGACGCCGGGGAGGTTGCCTTGCATGGCTGCGTAGAAGGACAAGCCCTGCGCGCGGCACACTGCGTCCAGCACCGCGCGATCCAGCAGGGCCGGCCCGTAGGCGGACAGCAGCGGGTTGAAGCCGAGCCGCGCCGCTTCGGCCGCATGCGCGTCATGGTGCCGCGCGAAGTGGCCGAAGGCGGTGGCCGGCGAACGGTCGGACAGGTAGGCCTCGCGCGCGAGCCGCAGCACGGCGCGCAGCTGCTCGAAGTTGTCCTCGTTGCTCAGCGCCAGGTCCTTGTCGAACCACTTCGGCGCCATGAGTTCCGCGCCGGCGCCCCAGGCGGTGCGGCCGTCCGGCAGGCCCACCTGCACGCGCGCAAAAGCCTGCGGCGCCTCGCGCAACGTGACCACGCCGAAGCGAAAGGGCATGCGCAAGGTGACCGGGCGCTCGAGCAGTTCGATGGCCCGGATGGAAACGAGGGGAGCTTCAGCCATGGTGGTCCAGTCCCTGCAGGACGCCTTGCAGATAGCCGATGGCGCGGGCCGCGCAGCCCGGGCCGTCGGGCACATAGTCGAAGGGTTCCACGGCGACGATGCCGGGGAAGTGGCCGGCCTCTTCCATCTCGCGCAGCACGCGCAGGATGGGCCCGAACGTTAGCTCGCCCTGCCCCGGGCCGCGGCGGTTGGGATCGTTCACCTGCACGTGGCCGATGACGCCGCGGGGCATCCACTCCTGCATCACGCGGTGCACGGGCTGCGTCTCCACCTGGCCGGCAGCGCTGCAATCGATCATGGTGCGCAAGGACGGCAGGTCGATCTCGCCCACCATGCGCGCGCCCTCCTCCACCGTGTTGACCAGGTCGGTCTCGCGCCGCGACAGCGGCTCGATGCAGTAGGTGACGCCATGCCGGCCGGCCGCCTCGCCCGCGGCCCGCAGGCACTCGCGCGCGCGCTCCCACGCCTGCGCGGGCGTGCTCCCCGGCGGCACGGCGCGCTGCCTGGGCGAGCCGTGCACCAGGTAGCTGCCGCCCATCGCCGCACAGAGTTCGACCAGCCGCGTCATCACGTCGACCGTGCGCCGACGCAGCTGCGCATCGTCGCTCACGATCGACAGGCCCGCGGGCGCCACCAGCAGCCAGTGGAGGCCGTGGATCGCCAGGCCATGGTCCTCCGCGATACGCCGGAACTCGCGTGCCTGGGCGTCGCTGATCGTCATCGGGTCCTCGGCCAGCGTGAACGGCGCGACCTCCAGCCCGTCGTAGCCCAGGTCCGCCGCCAGCTTGCATTGCTGCGCGAAGGGCAGCGGCTGCAGGACCTCGTTGCAAAGCGAGAATTTCATGTCGGTCCCAGCGCGGGCGCGCGGCGCGCGAACAGGCGCCGGATGAAGGGCAGGCGCAGCAGCACCACGATGGCGATGCCGCCGAACAGCACGGCCGAGATCGGCCGCGTGAAGAAGGGCGTGAGGTCGCCGTCGGACAGCACCAGGCCGCGCCGCAGGTTCTTCTCCAGCAGGTCCCCCAGCACGATCCCCAGCACCAGCGGCGCCATGGGATAGCCGAAGCGGCGCAGGATGAAGCCGATGATCCCGAAGGCCACCATCACCCAGATGTCGAACAGGCGCGAGGCCAGCGCGAAGGTGCCGATGGTGCACAGCACCAGGATGATGGGCACGATGATCGTGGTGGGCACGCGCAGCACCTGCACCAGGAACTTGGTCAGCGTCAGGCCGTAGATCAGGATGCCGATGGTGGCCAGCATCATCATGGCCACGATGTCGTACACGAACT
>DATAGN010000653.1:0-5577 GCA_036263715.1 Ramlibacter sp. | reverse complement strand
ACGGCCGCCAACTGGTTCGAGCGCGAGGCGTTCGACCTGTTCGGCATCGTGTTCGAGGGCCATGCGGACCTGCGCCGGATCCTCACCGACTACGGCTTCATCGGCCACCCGTTCCGCAAGGACTTCCCGGTGTCCGGTCACGTGGAGATGCGCTACGACGCCGAACGCGGGCGGGTGATCTACCAGCCGGTGACGATCGAGCCGCGCGAGATCACCCCGCGGATCATCCGCGAAGAAAAATACGGGCTGCAGTGATGGCCGAGATCAAGAACTACACCCTCAACTTCGGTCCCCAGCATCCGGCCGCGCACGGCGTGCTGCGGCTGGTGCTGGAGCTGGATGGCGAGGTGATCCAGCGGGCCGATCCGCACATCGGGCTGCTGCACCGTGCCACCGAAAAGCTCGCCGAAACGCGCACCTACCTGCAGACGCTGCCTTACATGGACCGCCTCGACTACGTGTCGATGATGTCCAACGAGCACGCGTACTGCCTCGCCGTCGAGAAGCTGCTCGGCGTCGAGGTACCGATCCGCGCCCGGTACATCCGTGTCATGTTCTCGGAGATCACGCGCCTGCTGAACCACCTGTTGTGGCTCGGGGCGCACGGCCTGGACTGCGGCGCGATGAACATGCTGATCTACTGCTTCCGCGAGCGGGAAGACCTGTTCGACATGTACGAGGCGGTGTCCGGCGCGCGCATGCACGCGGCCTACTTCCGTCCGGGCGGCGTCTACCGCGACCTGCCGGATGCGATGCCGCAGTACAAGGCGAGCAAGGTGCGCAACCAGCGCGAGATCGACCGCATGAACGAGGACCGGCAGGGCTCCCTGCTGGACTTCATCGACAGCTTCAGCCAGCGCTTCCCGAAGTACGTCGATGAATACGAGACGCTGCTGACCGAAAACCGCATCTGGAAGCAGCGCACCGTGGGCATCGGCGTGGTGACGCCCGAGCGCGCCATCAACCTGGGTTTCACCGGCCCCATGCTGCGCGGCTCCGGCATCCCCTGGGACCTGCGCAAGACGCAGCCCTACGAGGTGTACGACCGGATGGACTTCGACATCCCGATCGGCAAGACCGGCGACTCGTACGACCGCTACCTCGTGCGCGTGCACGAGATGCGCGAGGCCAACCGCATCATCCAGCAGTGCGTGGCCTGGCTGCGCACGAACCCGGGCCCGGTGATCACCGACAACCACAAGGTGGCGCCGCCCGACCGCGAGAGCATGAAGGCCAACATGGAGGAGCTGATCCACCACTTCAAGCTCTTCTCCGAAGGCATGCGCGTGCCCGAGGGCGAGGCCTATGCCGCGGTGGAACATCCCAAGGGCGAGTTCGGCATCTACATCGTGAGCGACGGCGCCAACAAGCCGTATCGCCTGAAGATCCGCGCCCCCGGCTTCGCGCACCTGTCCGCGATGGACGAGATGTCGCGCGGCCACATGATCGCCGATGCCGTGGCGATCATCGGAACCATGGACATCGTGTTCGGAGAGATCGACAGATGATCACTGACACCACGCGCGCGCGCTTCGACCGCGAAGTGGCGAAGTACCCGCCCGACCAGAAGCAGTCGGCCGTGATGGCGTGCCTCGCCATCGTGCAGGAGGAGCAGGGCTTCGTCTCCACCGAGAGCGAGGAAGCGATCGCCAGGCACCTGGGCATGCCGCCCATCGCCGTGCACGAGGTCACGACGTTCTACAACATGTACAACCAGCGCAAGCTGGGCAAGTACAAGCTGAACGTCTGCACCAACCTGCCTTGCCAGCTGCGCGACGGCCAGAAGGCGCTGCAGCACCTGGAGCGCAAGCTGGGCATCCACATGGGCGAGACCACGCCCGACGGCATGTTCACGCTGCAGCAGAGCGAGTGCCTGGGCGCCTGCGCCGACTCGCCGGTGATGCTGGTCAACGACCGCGTCATGTGCAGCTTCATGAGCAACGACAAGCTGGACCAGCTGGTCGACGGCTTGAAGGGAGCGTCGCAATGAACGCCGCCCAGGTGCTGCAGCAGTTCCAGGCCGCCGGGGTCCAGACCTGCTTCCACGACCGCCACATCAACCCGCAGATCTACCTGGGCCTCGACGGCACCAACTGGCGCCTGAAGGACTACGAGGCGCGCGACGGCTACAAGGCGCTGCGCAAGATCATCGCCGAGGGCCTGACGCAGGACCAGGTGATCGCCACCGTCAAGGAAAGCGCGCTGCGCGGCCGCGGCGGCGCCGGTTTCCCCACGGGCCTGAAGTGGAGCTTCATGCCCCGCCAGTTCCCCGGGCAGAAGTACCTGGTGTGCAACTCGGACGAGGGCGAACCGGGCACGTGCAAGGACCGCGACATCCTGCTGTACAACCCGCACATCGTGATCGAAGGGATGATCATCGCCGCCTACGCGATGGGCATCAACGTGGGCTACAACTACATCCACGGCGAGATCTTCAACGCCTACGAGCGCTTCGAGGAAGCACTGGAAGAGGCGCGCGCGGCCGGCTTCCTGGGCAACAACATCCTGGGTTCGAACTTCTCGTTCCAGCTGCACGCGCACCACGGCTGGGGCGCCTACATCTGCGGCGAGGAAACCGCGCTGCTGGAGTCGCTGGAAGGCAAGAAGGGGCAGCCCCGCTTCAAGCCGCCGTTCCCGGCGAGCTTCGGCCTGTACGGCAAGCCCACGACCATCAACAACACCGAGACCTTCGCGGCGGTACCCTGGATCATCCGCAACGGCGGCCAGGCCTACCTGGAATGCGGCAAGCCGAACAACGGCGGCACGAAGATCTTCTCGGTGTCGGGCGACGTGGAGCTGCCCGGCAACTACGAGATCCCGCTGGGCACGCCTTTCTCCAAGCTGCTGGAACTGTGCGGCGGCGTGAAGGGCGGCAGGAAGCTCAAGGCGGTGATCCCCGGTGGATCATCGGCGCCGGTGCTGCCGGCCGACATCATGATGAACTGCACGATGGACTACGACTCCATCGCGAAGGCGGGCTCCATGCTCGGTTCGGGTGCGGTGATCGTGATGGACGAGACGCGCGACATGGTCGAAAGCCTGCTGCGCCTGTCCTACTTCTACATGCACGAGTCCTGCGGCCAGTGCACGCCCTGCCGCGAAGGCACGGGGTGGATGTGGCGCGTGATCGACCGCATCGAGAACGGCGCCGGCAAGACCAACGACCTGGACCTGCTGAACTCCGTGGCCGACAACATCCAGGGCCGCACCATCTGTGCGCTGGGCGACGCGGCCGCGATGCCGGTGCGCGCCATGATCAAGCATTTCCGCCCCGAGTTCGAGGCGAAGATCGCGCGTTCCACCGTGTCGCTGCCCACCTCGGACGGCAAGACCCCCGTGCCTGCGGGCGCGCGAGGCTGAAGACAATGATTGAGATCAACCTCGACGGACAACAGGTGCAGGTGACCGAGGGCAGCATGATCATGCATGCCGCGGACAAGGCCGGCACCTACATCCCGCACTTCTGCTACCACAAGAAGCTCTCCATCGCCGCCAACTGCCGCATGTGCCTGGTGGACGTGGAGAAGGCGCCCAAGCCCATGCCGGCCTGCGCCACGCCCGTGACCAACGGGATGATCGTGCGCACCAAGAGCGACAAGGCGATCAAGGCGCAGCAGTCCGTGATGGAGTTCCTGCTGATCAACCATCCGCTGGACTGCCCCATCTGCGACCAGGGCGGCGAATGCCAGCTGCAGGACCTGGCCGTGGGCTACGGTCCCGGCGCCTCGCGCTACGAGGAGGAAAAGCGCGTCGTCATGCACAAGGACGTGGGCCCGCTGATCTCCATGGAGGAGATGAGCCGCTGCATCCACTGCACCCGCTGCGTGCGCTTCGGCCAGGAAATCGCCGGCGTCATGGAACTGGGCATGGTCAACCGCGGCGAGCACAGCGAGATCACCACCGTCATGAACGACACGGTGGACTCCGAAGTCTCCGGCAACATGATCGACCTGTGCCCGGTCGGCGCGCTCACGAGCAAGCCGTTCCGCTACAGCGCCCGGCCGTGGGAGCTGTCGCGCCGCCGTTCGGTGAGCCCGCACGATTCCACCGGTACCAACCTGATCGTGCAGGTGAAGAACAACCGCGTGATGCGCGTTCTCCCCTTCGAGAACAACGACGTCAACGAATGCTGGCTGGCCGACCGCGACCGCTTCTCCTACGAAGCGCTCAACACCACCGAGCGCCTCACCGCCCCCATGCTCAAGCAAGGCGGCGAGTGGAAGACGGTGGACTGGCAGACTGCGCTCGAATACGTGGCGCGCGGCATCGCCGACGCGAAGCGGGACCCGCAGTCGATCGGCGCGCTGGTCAGCCCGCACAGCACGGTGGAGGAACTGTTCCTGGCGCAGAAGCTGGTGCGCGCCCTGGGCAGCGAGAACGTCGACTACAGGCTGCGCAACGCCGAATTCCCCGCGCGCGAAGGCGTCCGGTGGCTGGGCACCAGCATTGCGTCACTGTCGACGCTGCAGCGCGTGCTGGTCGTCGGCTCCAACCTGCGCAAGGACCATCCGCTGTTCGCGCTGCGCGTGCGCACGGCCGTCCGCAACGGCGCCCAGGTTTCGGTGGTGCACGACCGCGACAACGACTGGGCCATGGCCATGGCGGGCAAGAGCATCGCGCCCGCCGGCCAGTGGGTCCAGGCGCTGGCCGACATCGCCACCGCCATCGGTGACAGCAAGGGGCAGAAGGCACCGCTGCAAGGCACCGCGAACGACACGGCCAAGGCCATTGCGGCGTCGCTACTGTCCGGCGAGCGCAAGGCCATCCTGCTGGGCAACGCTGCCGCGCACCACCCGGCGGCGAGCGCGCTGCTGTCGCTGGCCAACTGGATCGGCGAGATGACGGGCGCGACCGTGGGCTACCTCACCGAAGCCGCCAACACCGTGGGCGCGCAACTGGTGAACGCCATGCCGGGGCAGGGCGGCCTGAACGCCGGCGAGATGCTGTCCGGTGGCCTGAAGGCGCTGTTCCTGTTCAACGTGGAGCCGGCGTTCGATTCGGCCGTGGGTGCCAAGGCACTGGGCCGGCAGGGCTCGATGGTCGTGACGCTGTCGCCCTTCAAGTCCAACCTGGACATCAGCGACGTGCTGCTGCCGATCGCGCCGTGGACCGAAACGCCGGGCACTTTCGTCAACGCCGAAGGGCGCGTGCAAAGCTTCCACGCCGTGGTCAAGCCGCTGGGCGAAACGCGCCCTGGCTGGAAGGTGCTGCGCGTGCTGGGCAACATGCTCGGCCTGCCCGGCTTCGACCAGGACGCGGCGGCCGAAGTGCTGGCACAGGCGCGCGGCGCCGACGCCGGCCAGCCGATGGTGCAGGGCAGCGCCCTGTCGAACAAGACGTCCAAGGCAGCGTGGCTGGGTGACACCAGTGCGCGGCCGGTGACGGCGTCCATCTACCAGCTGGACCCGATCGTGCGCCGCGCCGAGTCGCTGCAGCTGACCGCGGATGCGCAGGTGGCCCGCCGCGAAGAGGTGACCGCATGATCGACTCCATCTACGGCTTCGGCAACGGCCTGATCGCCGCCCCCTGGTGGACGGGCGCCGGCTGGCCCGTCCTGTGGACGCTGATCAAGATCAT
>DATAGN010000652.1:0-4215 GCA_036263715.1 Ramlibacter sp. | reverse complement strand
CAACTACATCAACAACGCGGTCAAGTTCACCGAGGTGGGCGAGGTCGTGCTGCGCATCGGCATCGCCGACGAGGCGCCGCAGCGCTGCCTGCTGCGCTTTGCCGTCACCGACACCGGCATCGGCCTCACGACCGAGCAGGTGCAGCGCATGTTCCAGCAGTTCCAGCAGGCCGACAGCTCCATCACGCGGCGCTACGGCGGCAGCGGCCTGGGGCTGGCCATCTGCCGCAACCTGGCGGAGCTGATGGGCGGCAAGGTGGGCGTCGAGAGCAAGCCCGGGGAAGGCAGCACCTTCTGGTTCACAGCATGGCTGGACGTCGCCCCGGGCCCACCCGCCCCCGACGGCCAGTGGCCCGACCTGCGCAGCCTGCGCGTGCTGGTGGCGGACGACAACCGCAGCGCCCGCGAAGCCCTGTCCCGGCTGCTGCGCGGCTTCGGCTGCGAAGTCGAAAGCGCGGCCTCCGGGCGGCAGGCGCTGGCGCGATTCGGCGACGCGCAGGAAGCGCAGCGCCCCTTTTCGTTCGTGTTCGTCGACTGGAGCATGCCGGACCTGGAAGGTGCCGAAGTGCTGCGCCGCATCCGTGCCCTGGCGCCGCAGCGCGCGCCCTCGGCGGTGCTCACGCTGGGACACACCGCCGCCGACAGCGTGCAGGCGCCGCCCGAAGCGCGCGTGCTGCTCAAGCCCGCCAGCGCCTCGTCCGTGTTCGACCTCGTGCTGGACGTGCTGCATGCCCGCGACAAGCCGGCCGAGCTGGTCCCGGGCGCCTCGCGGCTGGTGGTCGACGGCGTCGCGGACACGCTGGAAGGCGCGCGCATCCTCGTGGTGGAGGACAACGAGGTGAACCAGCAGGTGGCGCGCGAGCTGCTGCAGCAGGCGGGCGCGCTGGTGCACGTGGCCGGCGACGGCGCGCTGGCGCTGCGCATGCTCAACGAGCAGCGCTTCGACCTGGTCCTCATGGACATGCAGATGCCCGTGATGGACGGCCTCACGGCCACGCGCCACATCCGCGCGCGCAAGCAGCAGCTGCCGGTGATCGCGATGACCGCCAATGCGCTGTCCACCGACCGCGACCGCTGCATCGCGGCCGGCATGAACGACTTCGTCAGCAAGCCGATCCGGCCGCAGGAGCTCTACCGCGTGGTCACGCACTGGCTGGCGCGACCGGCGCGCGCGGCCGCACCCGCACCCGTACCAGCGCCTGCCGCCAACGATGCCACCGTGGAGGCGCGGGGCCCCAGCCATCCGGTGCTGGCCCGCCTGGCCGGCGTCCCGGGCTTCGACGTCGTGCAGGGGCTGGGCTACATCCCCGGCGGCGACGAAGAGTTCTACGTGGAGGTGCTCGGCCACTTTGCCCGGACCTACCGCGACGCGGGCGGCCGATTGCAGGCGGCGCTCGCTGCGCAGGACCGCGAGTCGGCCGAACGGCTGGCCCACAGCTGCCGGGGCGCGGCGGGCACCGTGGGCGCCATCGCCGTTGCGCAGCGCGCCGAGGCGCTGGAACTCGCCTTGCGGGAAGGGCGCGACGGCGCGGAGCTCCGCGGCGCGGCCGAGGGCTTCAGCGACGCGATCACGCAGCTGAGCCAGGCGCTGGACGACGCACTGCCGGCATAACCTGCCCGCCACGCCGGCCATCGTGGATCGCGATGGCGGGCGCACTGTCCATGGGGGACAATGGCATCCGTCATCGCCCGACGCGATGCCCCAGCCGCCCATGCGCCCGACCGAACGCTCCTTTGCCCGCCGGATCGACCTGACCTCGCTGCAGCTTTTCGTGGCTGTGTGCGAGCTCGGTTCGATCGGCCGCGCCGCCGAACGCGAGTTCATCGCGGCGTCGGCCGTGAGCAAGCGCCTGGCCGACCTGGAGGCGACGCTGCAGACGCCCCTGCTCTATCGCCACACGCGCGGGGTGAAGCTCACCGCCGCCGGCGAAAGCCTGCTGCACCACGCGCGTTCGGTGCTCTTCTCGCTGGAGAAGATGCAGGCCGAACTGTCCGAGTACGCGGACGGCGTGCGCGGGCACGTGCGCATCCACGCGAACATCTCCGCCATCGTGCAGTTCCTGCCCGAGGACCTGGGCGCCTTCAGCCAGGAGCACCCGCAGGTGAAGATCGACCTGGAGGAGCACCTCTCCAGCGAGGTGGTGCGCGCGGTGCAGGAAGGCGCCGCCGACCTCGGCATCTGCAACGTGGCCAGCGAGCGCACGCAGGACCTGCAGACCCTGCCCTACCGCCAGGACGAACTGGTGCTGATCGTGCCGCGCGGGCACGCACTGGCGAAGAAGAAGGCGATCGCCTTCGTGGACACGCTGGACTGCGACCACGTGGGCCTGCACGCCAACAGCTCGATCCACCTCGCGATGCGCGAAGCCGCCGCCGAGGCCGGCCGCACCATCCGCCTGCGCATCCACGTTACCGGCCTGGACGCCATGTGCCGCATGATCCACAACGGCCTGGGCGTGGGCGTGATGCCGCGCCGGGCCTTCACCCTGATGCATGGCGTGGGCGACCTCGAGTGCGTGCGCCTGGCCGACGCCTGGGCCATGCGCGACATCCGCCTGGTCGCCCGCGACTTCTCCACCCTGCCCCTCACCGCGCGCCTGCTGGTCGACCACCTGCGGCAACGCGCGCAAGAGCCCGAGACCCTCGCTGCATAGAATCCCCAAGGAAAGACCACCATGGCACGCACGCTGTACGACAAGATCTGGGACGAGCACGTCGTCCACTCCGAGGAAGACGGAACCGCCATCCTCTACATCGACCGCCACCTGGTGCACGAAGTCACCAGCCCGCAGGCTTTCGAAGGCCTGCGCGAAGCAGGCCGCAAGGTGTGGCGCATCAGCTCGGTGGTGGCGACGGCCGACCACAACACGCCCACCACGGGCTGGGAGCTGGGCTACGACGGCATCACCGACCCGATCTCCAAGGAGCAGGTCACGACACTCGACAAGAACATCGGCGAATTCGGCGCGGCTGCCTACTTCCCCTTCCTGTCCAAGCGCCAGGGCATCGTGCACGTGATCGGGCCGGAGTCGGGCGCGACGCTGCCGGGCATGACGGTCGTGTGCGGCGATTCGCACACCTCCACGCACGGCGCCTTCGGCGCGCTGGCGCACGGCATCGGCACGTCAGAGGTCGAGCACGTGCTGGCCACCAACACGCTGCTGGCCAAGAAGGCGAAGAACATGCTCGTGCGGGTGGAGGGGAAGCTGGGCCTGGGCGTCACGGCCAAGGACATCGTGCTGGCCATCATCGGCAAGATCGGCACGGCCGGCGGCACGGGCTACACCATCGAGTTCGGCGGCTCCGCGATCCGCGGCCTGTCGATGGAAGGCCGCATGACGGTGTGCAACATGGCCATCGAAGCCGGTGCACGCGCCGGCATGGTGGCGCCGGACGAGAAGACCTTCGAGTACGTGCGCGGCAAGCCACTGGCGCCGAAGGGCGTGGAGTGGGAACAGGCCGTCGCCTACTGGCGCACGCTGTTCTCGGACCCGGACGCGAAGTTCGACGCCGTGGTGAATCTCGACGCCTCGCAGATCGTGCCGCAGGTGACCTGGGGCACCTCGCCCGAGATGGTGACGTCGATCGACGCGCGGGTGCCGGATCCGGACAAGGAAAAGGATCCCAACAAGCGCAACGCGATGGAGCGCGCACTAACCTACATGGCGCTGCAGCCGGGCAAGCCGATGAACGACATCTACGTCGACAAGGTGTTCATCGGCTCCTGCACCAACAGCCGCATCGAGGACATGCGCGAGGCCGCCGCCATCGTCAAGAAGCTCGGTCGCAAGGTCGCTGCCAACGTGAAGGCGGCGCTGGTGGTGCCGGGCTCCGGCATCGTCAAGGAGCAGGCCGAGCGTGAAGGCCTGCACGAGATCTTCCGCGCGGCCGGGTTCGAGTGGCGCGAGCCGGGTTGCTCGATGTGCCTGGCCATGAACGCCGACCGCCTGGAGCCGGGCGAGCGTTGCGCCTCGACCAGCAACCGCAATTTCGAAGGCCGCCAGGGCGCCGGCGGTCGCACGCACCTGGTGAGTCCCGCCATGGCGGCCGCTGCCGCCGTCCATGGCCATTTCGTCGACGTCCGCCAGTTCGCCTGAGGAGGAACCCCATGGACAAATTCACCGTGCACAAGGGCCTCGTGGCCCCGATGGACCGCGAGAACGTCGACACCGACGCGATCATTCCCAAGCAGTTCCTCAAGTCGATCCGCAAGAC
>DATAGN010000651.1:0-7893 GCA_036263715.1 Ramlibacter sp. | reverse complement strand
CTTCATCGAGGTGCGCCGGCGTTCGTCGGCACGCACCACCGGGCGCGGCCCGCCAGGTGCGACCGCCTGCGCGCCCACGGCCGCCCAGTTGCCCGTGGCCACGAACGAGGCTTCGGGCGTGACCAGGCTCAGGCGGTTCAGCCGCCATTCGCGGATACCCCCCTCGCGCGCCACGGTGCCCGCGCCGCGGTTGACGGCGTCGATCTCCAGCCGGCCGAGCCGGCGCCCCTTCAGCTCGAATTCGTCGACGACGATGTCGAGCGCGGGGATGCTGTTCGGCTGCTGTTCGAGCAGCGCTTCGACATCGTTCGCCGCCGCTGCCGCCATGCTCAGGCGGGCCAGCCGCGCGTAAACGCGCCCGGCGCCCGTGTTCTGGGGCTGCCGGTATTCGATGTAGCCATTGAGCTCCTCGGCGTCGACGTTGGCGCGCCACACGCGGCCGTCCCGCGAGCCGCCGACCACCACGTTGCGCAGCGTGCGGCCCTCCACGCTCAGCTCGCGTGCGCGCAGGGCCAGCACCGTCGGCAGGTAGGCCATCCCGGCGCCCGGCGGCGGCGCCGCCGCTTCCGCGCTGCTGCTCACCGCTGGCGGAGGTGCTGCAGCCACGGGCGCAGCGGCCGGCAGGCTCACGCGATCCAGCGCCTGTTCCCACGCGTCGACGTTGAAGGTCCCGAGCTGCACGTTCGCCAGCACGCCCTCGTCCGGCATCGGCGCGGTCTCGCCGGGCGCCAGGCCGATGGCGATGCTGCCGCGCACGACCTGCGACGTCGCGCCCTGCAGGTCGCGCAGGTACTGCACGGAAGCCAGCCGCCCGAGGTCCACCGTCAGGACTTCCTGCAGCTTCGCCCCGGGTGCGAGCGACTCGCGCGTGAGCGCCGTCTCGTAGCGCAGCGGCAGCGTGCCTTCGGCCGGCTTGTTCAGCGGCGCCGGCAGGTTCAGGGCCATGCCCTGCAGGTTGCTCGTGACCTGCACCTCGGTCACGTCGCCGCGCCGGAAGGACAGCACCAGGTTGTACGCCGTGCTGCCGCTGAAGTCGCGCGCCAGGCGCGCCACGAATCCGAGCTCCTGCGCCTGGCGCAGCGCTTCGGCGGTCACGTTGCCCTGGCCACGCAGCTGCACGTTGGTCGGCTCGCCCGCCACGCTGCGCGTGCCGCCTTCCAGCCGCACGTCGCCGCCGAGCGCGCGCGCCTGCACGCCAGCCAGCTGGAAACCCTTGTCCGAGAACTGCACCGCACCCCGCGCGCGCGTGAGCATCGGGCTGTCCGGCGAGATCTGCACGTCGTTGCCGGCCAGCGCGACGCTGCCTTGCACCTGCGAGCGCGACATGTCGCGCAGGGGCAGCGCCAGCTTCAGGTCGACGTCGGCGTTGCCGGTGGCGACGGTGCGGGCCAGCGCGCCGTTGATCATGCCCGCCACCGGCGAGGTGTTCACCACCTGCAGCGACTCGGCCACCGGGCCGCGGATGCGTCCTTGCACCAGCACCTGGGGATCGTTGAAATCGGGGATCTGCGCCTGCGCCTGCATCTGCAGCCTGGTGAAGCCCAGCACCTTGCCGCGCACGTCGTTGATGCGCATGCCGTTGCCCTGGAACACCAGCTCGCCGGCCACCTCGCCGAACGCGGGCCACTGCCCCGCCCCTTGGTGCAGGCTGCGCGGCACGTAAGCCAGCGTCACGCCGCGCACCTGCGTCGTCACCAGGAACTCGCCCGACTTGCCATCGGCAAACGGGAACTGCCGCAGGTCGCCCTTGACGCGGAACTTCGTGTTCTGCGCCACGCCCGCCTGCACCGCCTCGTGCACGTAGTCGCGCGCCCGCTTCGGCACGGCATGCGGCAGGTAGCGCCAGACGCGCGTGCCGTCCGCGCGCGCCAGGCTGCCCTGCAGGTCCAGCGTGCCCGGAAAGCGGGCGCCGCCCGGCGCCTTGGCGTCGCCGCTGCGCCAGCTCGCCTGCGCCTCCCCGGTCGTGTCCGCGTTGCTGAAGCGCAGGTTCTTCACATCGACGGCGATCTGCTCGCCCTGCAGCTGCCACTGCAGGTCGCCGGACAAGGTATCGAAGGGCAGCACCGGCTCGTCGAAGACGCCCGGCGCCTCGATCGCGCCCTGCGCCAGGGCCAGCCGCGCCTTGCCTCCGGCCTGCGTGATGTCGAAATCGATGCTGGCACCGCGCAGGCCCGGGATGCCGGCGCGCCCGTCGGGATGGGGGCGCGCGGCGATGGAGACGTCCCGGGCACGGCCGCGCGCCTCGTACTTCTGCACCGCCTCCAGCGGCCCCTGCCAGCGCGCCTGCACCGTTTCCACCAGGCCCTGCGGCGCCAGCGACTCCAGGACTGCGCGGGTGGCGGTGCCCAGGGGCAGGCGCGTGGCAACCTGCCCCAGCGCCGCGAGGTCGAGCCGGTCGGCGCGCAGCTCGCCCTGCGCCGGCGCCTGGCCTTGTGGCCCCGTCCACGTGACCAGCACGTTGCCGCCGGGCCAGTGCTGGCCCTCCTGGGTGATGAAGTGCAGGTCCTGGGTGCGGAACTCGAAGCCGCCCTCCCGCCGTTTGCCGCCCAGTCGCCCGGACACCCACTGCAGCGCCAGCGGCTGCAGGTCGGCGCCGAGCGTGGCGCTCACGTTGGCCAGCACGACGTCCGCCGTGCCGCCGTTCACCTGGCCCTTTTCGACGTCGGCCCAGGCGCGCACGCGCCCGCGGCCCTGGTGCAGCTCGATGCCGACGCTGGCGTGCCGGCGCAGCTGCGCCAGGTCGACCCCGCCGAAGTCCGCGTGCATCTCGCCGCTCCACTGCTGCCAGCGCCCCGGGTGCGTCGACAGCAGCGGCTGCCGGAAGATGCCCGCGAGGGTGAAGCGCTCGCCGAATTCGGCCGGCGGGGTGGCGTCCAGCCGCAGCTGGTGGCGGTGCAGCTGGTTGCGCGCGATGAAGTCCACGTGGCTCAGCGCCAGCGTCGGCGCACCGCGCAGTTCGTCCGTCCAGTCCACCGCGCCCCCGGAGATGACGAATTCCCGCTGGCGGAACAACCAGTCGGCAAAGCGTCCCCCGTTGTCGCTGGTGCCGGAGAGGTCCAGGCCCGCCACGTAGATGCGGCCCTGCCGGTCGCGGCGGATGTCCAGCCGGGGATTGGCGATATAGAGCTGTTCGAACCCCAGGTTCCACAGGGAGCGGGGCGACAGGGCGGCCACCACCACCGGCAGCGCCAAGGCCCTGCGGCCCTGCGCATCCAGCAGTTCGACGTTCTCGAGGGTGAAGGAGGGGATCAGTCCTTCGGTGCGCGCGCTGATCGCGCCGATGCGCACCGGCACGCCCAGGATGCGCGAGGCGCGAATTTCCACCTGGGGACGCAGGTCACCGATTCGCGGCACAATGAATCCATGAAGCGCACCCCACGCGAGCGCCAGCAACAGGAACACGCCCAGCAGCAGCCACAGGGACCACTTGATCGCTGCCGCCCAGGATCTGAGCGCGCGTGAAGGAGCGGACGGTGTGGCATTCATGAATACATCGGACTGGCGGGAATTATGACCCTCGGCGCTGCGCTGGGCTCAGGCGCGCAAACCACTCCTTCCTGCAACGGGGCCCGGCCGGCCCCGGAGGACACGGGGGCGGGACAAATTCCACTCTCGGGGCATTCGCGTTTTGCCGCGCGCCTGCGCCGGCGCTATGCGGAAGAACTGCCCCTGCTGCCGCCCGGCACGCCGCAGCGCGCCGGCATGCAAACGGCGTATGAAGCCTTGCTGGCGCGCGGCCATCCGGTCGCCGCGGCGCTGCGCATCCTGCGCCAGCTGGTGCTGGAACGCCTGGTGGTGCTGGATTGCGACGAAGGCGCGCCGCTGTCGGCCATCACCTCCGGCATCACGGAACTGGCGGAATTCGCCCTCGACGTCGCCTGCCTCGAAGCCTTCCGCGAGCTCGATGCCGTGCACGGCGAGCCGCGCACGCCCGAGGGCGGCCGCGCGCAGCTGTGGGTGGTGGGCATGGGCAAGCTGGGGGCGCGCGAGCTGAACGTGTCCAGCGACATCGACCTGGTGTACGTCTACGAAACGGACGGCGAGACCGCCGGCGCCAACGGCCGCGGCCGCATCACCAACCACGAATATTTCGGCAAGGCGGTCAAGTCGATCTTCGGGATCATCGGCGACGTCACCGAACACGGCTTCGTGTTCCGGGTCGACCTGATGCTGCGGCCGAACGGCAATTCCGGCCCGCCGGCGGTGTCGCTGGGCGCGCTGGAGGACTATTTCCAGGTGCAGGGGCGCGAATGGGAACGCTTCGCCTGGATGAAAAGCCGCGTGGTGGCCCCGCGCAGCTGCATCGAGGACGGTGGCGCGCAGGCCTTGCGCGGCGCGGTGCTGCCCTTCGTGTTCCGCCGCTACCTGGACTACGCGGTGTTCGACGCGCTGCGCTCGCTGCACCGCCAGGTGCGCGAGCACGCGGCGCGGCGCGCGGCGGGACGCCCCGAGCGCGCCAACGACGTGAAGCTGTCGCGCGGCGGCATCCGGGAGATCGAGTTCATCGTGCAGCTGCTGCAGGTGGTGCGCGGCGGCCAGTTCCCCGAACTGCGCACCCGGCCGACCGTACAGGCGCTGGAGCGCCTGGCCGCCGCCGGCCTGATGTCCGAGGAAACGGCGAAGTCCCTGGAAAGCGCCTACGAGTTCCTGCGCAAGGTGGAACACCGCATCCAGTACCTGGACGACCAGCAGACGCACGTGCTGCCCATGGGATGCCGCGACGACGACGACGGCTCGGACCTGTCCTGGATCGCCCGCACCATGGGCTACGAGGACTGCTGCCCCTTCCTGCACGAACTCGATGGCCACCGCGAGTTCGTCGCCGAGGAATTCGACAAGCTGCTGGGTGGCGGCGCCGAGTGCAAGACCTGCGCCGGTCCCAAGGGGAACAAGGCACCGCCGGACCTGGAAAACCTGGTGGAGACGCTGCCGGCGAAGCTGCAGCAGCGCATCCACGCCTGGTGCAAGCACCCGCGCGTGATGGCCTTGCGTGACGACGCCCGCGTGCGGCTGTCGCGCCTGGTGGCCCGCACCGGCCAGTGGCTGCAGGAAGGCCGCGTCAGCGAGGAAGCCGCGCTGCGCATGGTCGACTGGATCGAGCCGCTGCTGCGCCGCGAGAGCTACCTCGCGCTGCTGTGGGAACGTCCTGCGGTGCACGAGCGGCTGCTGCGCCTGCTGGGCGCGCACAAGTGGCCCGCGCGCTACCTGCTGCAGCACCCTGGCGTGATCGACGAACTCGCCAGCGACAGCCTGCTGACGGAACGCTTCAGAGCCGAGGACTTCGAACGCGAGCTGGAGCACCGCAAGCGCTCGCTCACGATCACCGGCGAGGACGACGACGAAACGCTGCTGAACCTGCTGCGCCGCGCGCACCACGCCGAGATGTTCCGCACGCTCGCCCGCGACATCGAGGGCGCGCTGACGGTGGAACAGGTGGCCGATGAACTGAGCGCACTGGCGGATGCCACGCTGGCCGTCACCGCCCGCTGGTGCTGGCAGCGCCTGAAGCAGCGCCACCGCGACGAGCCGCTGTTCGCCATCCTCGGCTACGGAAAGTTCGGCGGCAAGGAGCTCGGCTACGGCAGCGACCTCGACATCGTGTTCGTCTACGAGGACGAGGACGAGCGCGCGCCGGAGATCTACGCGGCCTACGTGCGCAAGATCATCAACTGGCTGTCCACCAAGACAGCCGAGGGCGACCTGTTCGAGATCGACACCGCCCTGCGGCCCAACGGCAATTCGGGCCTGCTGGTCACCACCTTCGGCGCCTACGTCAACTACCAGGAAGGCCGCGGCAGCAACACGGCGTGGACCTGGGAGCACCAGGCCATGACGCGGGCGCGCTTCGTGGTGGGACTGGAAGACCTGCGCCCCAAGTTCGACGCCGTGCGCGAGAACGTGATCACGGCGCCGCGCAACGTGGAGGCGCTGCAGCGCGAGATCGTGGCCATGCGCGACAAGGTGCGGCAGGCGCATCCGGTCAAGTCAGGACGCTTCGACATCAAGCACAGCCCCGGCGGCATGGTGGACGCGGAATTCGCGGTGCAGTTCCTCGTGCTGTCGCAGTCGGCGCACCACCGTCAGCTGTGCGCGAACGTCGGCAACATCGCGCTGCTGCACCGCGCCGAAGCCGTGGGCCTGCTGCCGGAGGGCGTGGGCCAGGCCGCAGCGAAGGCCTATCGCGAACTGCGCCGCGTGCAGCATTGCGCGCGCCTCAACGAGGACTCGACCCAGGTGCCGCAGGACCACCTGCAGCAGGAGCAGCAGGCGATCCGGGCGCTCTGGCAGCACGTCTTCGGTTGAGCTCCGGGCCGTGCCTGCAACAGGCAGAGAGCCTGTCCTGACAAGTGTCATCGCCCGGTGGTAGCCTCGTGGGCTTTGGCCATCGCTGCGCCTCAAGACGGCGCGTGCCGCTGGCTTGAAGACAAGCCCCGACCCGGGAAGGACCATGAGACCCTTGCGCCTCCTCGCGGCGGCCGGCTGGCTGTTGTTCCTGGCTGGTTGCGCCGTTCCCCGCCCCCCTGCCGCCACCGAAGCCGTGGCGCCGTCGCGCTGGTACGCGAGCCTGCCGCACGGCGGCACGCTGGCCGACCTGACGCAGTGGTGGCAGCAGTTCAACGACCCCCTGCTGGTGGACTTGGTGGCCGCCGCGCAGGACGGCAGCCCCGACGTGATCACGGCCGGCACGCGGATCGCCGAAGCGCGCGCGGCGCGCACGTCGGCGCAGGCGGCGCTGCTGCCGGGGGTGGACGCGAACCTGTCCGGCCAGCGTGGCAACGCGCAGACCGGCCTGGGCCTGGCCACCGTCGTGCAATCCGGACTGCAGGCCAGCTGGGAGCTGGACCTGTTCGGCGGCAACGCCGCGCGCACCGATGCGGCCACGGCCCGCCTGCGCGGCGCCGAGGCCGGCTGGCACGAAGCACGCGTGGCGGTCGCCGCTGAAACGGCGCTGACCTATGTGGACCTGCGCACCTGCGAGCGGCAACTTGCGGTGTCGCGCAACGACGCCCGCTCCCGCGCCGAAACTGCGCGCCTGACGCGCCTGAGCGCCGACGCCGGCTTCACCGCGCCGGCCGTGGCCGCGCAGGCGCGGGCGAGCGCGGCGGAGGCCGCGGCCCGCGCGACGCAGCAGCAGGCCCAGTGCGACCTCCTGGTCAAGGCGCTGGTGGCGCTGAGCGCGCTACCCGAGCCGCGGCTGCGCGATCGCCTGCGGGCGCCGTGGAACGAGCCCGGCGGCTTCGCGCTGATTGCCATCCCCTCGGTTCCCGCCGCGCTGCTGTCGCAGCGGCCGGACATCTACCGCGCCGAGCGCAACCTGGAAGCGGCGAGCGCCGACGTGGGCGCGGCGCGCGCGGATCGCTATCCGCGCCTGTCGCTCAGCGGCCAGATCGCCAGCGGCTTCATCCGTGCGGGCGGCCAGACCAACGACGCCCAGACCTGGCAGATCGGCCCGGTGGCCGTGAGCGTGCCGCTGTTCGATGCCGGCCGCCGGGCCGCTGCCGAGGATGCGGCTGCCGCCCGCTACGAGGAAGCTGCCGCCCTGTACCAGTCGCGCGTGCGCGGCGCGGTGCGCGAAGTGGAAGAGGCGCTGGTGAACCTGGAAAGCGCGCGCGACCGCAGCGAAGACGCACGCACGGCCGTCGAGGGCTACCGCGCCTCCTTCGTCGCCACGGAGTCGCGCTATCGCAGTGGCCTGGGCAGCCTGATCGAAGTGGAGGACCAGCGCCGGCTGCTGTTTGCCGCCGAGACCGCGCTCGTGAGCCTGCAGCGCGAGCGCCTCGCCGCCTGGATCGCGCTGTACCGCGCGCTGGGCGGCGGCTGGCAGCGGCCGGATGCGGCACCGGCGGTGCGCAGCGAATGATGCGGGCGGGGCGCGGCCCTCACCCCAACCCT
>DATAGN010000650.1:0-5219 GCA_036263715.1 Ramlibacter sp. | reverse complement strand
CGTTCACATTGCTGGAACGCCCTGGATTCCCGCCTTCGCGGGAATGACGATCGATCAGCGAATCGCCGGCACCGCCCGCAGCGCCTTCACCGCGCCCTCGCCGATCGCCGCGCCGAAGCGCTTGACCAGCTTCTCGCCGATGTTCTCGTGGCGCGTGTAGTCGACGAGCTCCTCGGCCTTCACGATCTCGCGGGCCACGAAGTCGAGGTTGCCCAACTGGTCGGCCAGGCCGAGCTCCACGGCCTGCTGCCCGGTCCAGAACAGCCCGCTGAACAACTGGGGCGTATCGGCCTTCAGGCGCTTGCCACGCCCCGTCTGCACGACGTCGATGAACTGGCGGTGCACCGCGTTGAGCATCTGCTGCGCGTGGTCGCGGTGGCGGTCGGTCTGCGGGCTGAACGGGTCGAGGAAGCCCTTGTTCTCGCCGGCGGTGAGCAGGCGCCGCTCCACGCCCAGCTTCTCCATCAGCCCGGTGAAGCCGAAGCCTTCCATCAGCACGCCGATGCTGCCGACGATGCTGGCCTTGTCCACGAAGATCCGGTCCGCCGACACCGCGATGTAGTAGGCAGCCGAAGCGCACGACTCCTCGACCACGGCGTACAGCGGCTTCTTGTAGCGGGCCTTCAGCCGCCGCAGTTCGTCGTTGATGATGCCGGCCTGCACCGGGCTTCCACCCGGCGAGTTGATCAGGAGCACCACGGCCTGCGCGCCGGCGTCCTCGAAGGCGGCCTTGGCTGCGGCAATCACGAATTCCGCGCTCGCTTCGCTCTTGGGCCCGATCTCCCCTTCGATCTGGATCACCGCCGTGTGCGGCGCCAGCTTGTCGCCGGACGAGCCGCCGCGGAAAGTGAGCGTCCAGATCAGGAAGATGAAGAAGGCCAGCCAGGCCATGCGCACGAAAGCGCGCCAGCGCCGCGCCGCCTTCTGCTCCTCCAGCGTGGCGAACAGCAGCTTTTCCATCGTGGCGCGCTCCCAGCCGGCCTCGGCGGCGCGGGCGGCCGCTGTCGGTGCGGGAGTGGGGGTCGACGCCGGTGCGGCCGGAGGTCCCGGCGGCGGCAGGTCGTTGTCGTTCATGTCAGAAGGCCACGGGTTGCAGGTTCCAGGCAGTATGCCAGTGCACCACGCCTTCCTTCTCCGTGAGGTCAATGCGAACCAGCCCGCCGCGGCAAGGCCCGCCCGCGCAGTGGCCGGTGTCGGGCCGGTAGGCAGCGCCATGCGTGCTGCACAGGAGCCAGCGGCCGGTGTCGTCGAAGAACTGGTTCGGCTGCCAGTCCATCTCCATGGGGATGTGCGTGCACCGATTCAGGTACGCATGCACCTGGCCCTGGTAGCGGATCGCGAAGGCGCGCGTCGTGTGGCCGCCATGGATCACGTCGAAAGACACGGCCAGGCCGCCGTCCGCCAGGTCCTTCGAATTGCACAGCGGGACCAGTTGCACTTCGTCGCTCATGCGTTCTCCAGCAGCCAGTCGTGCAGCTCGCGCACCGAATGCACCACCGCCAGCGGCGCCAGCGCCTCGAAGCCTTCGGTGGTGTGGGCGCCATAGCTCACCGCCACGCTGGCGCAGCCGGCGTTGACGGCCATCTGCAGGTCGTGCGTGGTGTCGCCGATCATCAGCGTGCGGTCCGGCTCGGCGCCGAACTCACGCATCAGCTCGTGCAGCATGCGCGGATGCGGCTTGCCGGCAGTCTCGTCCGCGGTGCGCGAGCCATCGAAGACGCCGGCCAGCTCCCGGGAACGCAGCACGTCGTCCAGGCCGCGGCGCGACTTGCCCGTGGCCACCGCCAGCCAGTGGTGGCGCGCGCGCAGTTCGGCCAGCATCGGCAGCACGCCGTCGAACAGCGCCAGGTCGTCCTGGTGGGCGAGGTAGTGCCTGCGGTAGCTGGCGCCGAGCTCGGCGTACCGCTCCCGCGGCACGTCGGGCGCGGCATGCGCCAGCGCGTCCATGAGGCCCATGCCGATGACCCAGGCAGCATCGCGGTCGCTGGGCACCGCGCCGCCGACATCGGCCACCGCGCTCTGGATGCAGCGAACGATGATCTGCGTGGAGTCGAACAGGGTGCCGTCCCAGTCAAAGGCGATCAGGTCGAACCGGCGTGGGCGCATGGGCGATGAATTTCTGCAGTTCGGCGGGCAGGGCTGCCTGGAGGCTGATGCGTTCCGCGGTGGCGGGGTGGTCGAACTGTAACCGCCACGCATGGAGGAACATGCGCTTCAAGCCGTGCTTGTGCAGCGCCTTGTTCAGCTCGAAGTCGCCGTACTTGTCGTCGCCCAGGATCGGGTGGCCGGCGGAGGCCAGGTGCACGCGGATCTGGTGGGTGCGGCCGGTCTTGATGGTGACTTCCAGGAGCGACGCTTCGCTCGCGCCCTCACCCCTGCCCTCTCCCGGAGGGAGAGGAAGTTTCCGGGAAACTTTTACCAAGGTGATCGAGCGCATGCCGTCCGGGTCGTCCTTGGCGACCACCCTCACGCGGCGCTCGCCGTCGGCTTGCAGGTACTTGTGCAGCGGCTGGTCGATCACCTTCCTGTTCGCGGGCCAGGCGCCGCCGACCAGGGCCAGGTAGGTCTTGCCGGTCTCGCGGTCGCGAAACTGGTCCTGCAGCTTCGTCAATGCCGAGCGCTTCTTCGCCACCAGCAGGATCCCGGAGGTCTCGCGGTCCAGCCGGTGGACGAGCTCCAGGAACTTCGCGGTGGGCCGCGCGGTGCGCAGCTGCTCGATCACCCCGAAGCTGACGCCGCTGCCGCCATGCACCGCCACCCCGGCAGGCTTGTCGATGGCCAGCACGTGCTCGTCTTCGAACAGCACCGGAAACTCCCGGCCCGGCGGCGGCTTCTCCGCCTTGGCGGCCACCGCCTCGGACACCCGCACCGGCGGCAGGCGCACCACGTCGCCGTCGTTGATGCGCGTGTCGGCGGCAGCCCGCCCCTTGTTCACCCGCACTTCGCCGGACCGGATGATCCGGTAGACGTGGGTTTTCGGCACTCCCTTGAGGACACGAATGAGGAAATTGTCCAGGCGCTGGCCTGCCGATTCTTCCCCCACCGTCAGAAACTGGACCTCCGCGCTTGCAGGGGGCCGGCCTCCCCCTATAATCTGTTTCACCAGAGTTACGCCGTAAGTGATTGATTTGGCTGGCAGTTTAGTCCACGCCCTCACTTGCGACCGCCTGGCAGGTCGATGCCACCAGCGAGGTGGCGCGCAGATGGCGAAGCCAGAGCTTCGCATGGCGCGTCCCGAGCTGGCGTTGGGCCGGTTCTTCGAAACACTTACGGAATACAAGTCCGCCAGCTGGAACAAGCTGGCAGACGGATCAAAGCGAGACAACGGTGCTGATGGTTCTCCTCCTGGCTTTCTGGCGCTGGCTCCTGCCGGCGCCCGCCATGCAGGTCCCATGGCCCCTCTTCGGCGCCACTCCCACTGCTGCATTTGCAGTGCTGCGCCGTCGCCCCCTCGCCCCCATCCCAGTGCCCTTGCGACGCTTGCTGAGCTAGCCAGCTCCGGCAAGCCGCGTCGCACTCCGGCAATTCCCTCCGTTTCGAAGCGCCTGTCCGGCACCGAAGTTCGCGCCTCTCCATGAGGCGTGTTGAACGTGAAGAAGGACAAGAACGCCATGAAGCGGATGCTGATCAACGCGACGCAGGCCGAGGAACGCCGGCTCGCCATCGTCGACGGACAGAAACTGCTCGACTACGAGATCGAGATCGAGGGGCGCGAACAGCGCAAGGGCAACATCTACAAGGCGGTCGTGACGCGGGTGGAGCCTTCGCTCGAGGCCTGCTTCGTCGACTACGGCGAAGACCGCCACGGCTTCCTGCCGTTCAAGGAAATCTCCAGGCAGTACTTCCAGCAGGGGGTGTCGGTCTCGCAGGCCCGCATCAACGAGGCGATCAAGGAAGGCCAGGAACTGCTGGTCCAGGTGGAAAAGGAAGAGCGCGGCAACAAGGGCGCGGCACTGACCACCTTCATCTCGCTGGCCGGCCGCTACGTCGTGCTGATGCCCAACAACCCGCGCGGCGGCGGCGTCAGCCGGCGCATCGAGGGCGAGGACCGGCAGGAACTCAAGGAGAACATGGACCAGCTGGAGTACCCCAACGGCATGTCCATCATCGCGCGCACCGCCGGCATCGGCCGCAGCGCGCCCGAACTCCAGTGGGACCTGAACTACCTGCTCAAGCTCTGGACCGCCGTCGAAGGCGCGGCCAAGGGCGGCAAGGGCGCCTTCCTGATCTACCAGGAATCCAGCCTGGTGATCCGCGCGATCCGTGATTACTTCAACCACGACATCGGCGACATCCTGATCGACACCGACGACATCTACGAGCAGGCGCACCAGTTCATGGCGCACGTGATGCCGGAGCATGCCGCTCGCGTGAAGCGCTACCGCGACGATGCGCCGCTGTTCGCCCGCTTCCAGATCGAGCACCAGATCGAATCGGCCTATGCGCGCGAGGTGAAGCTGCCCTCCGGCGGCGTGGTCGTGATCGACCATACCGAAGCGCTGGTGTCCATCGACGTCAACTCGGCGCGCGCCATCAAGGGGGGCGACATCGAGGAAACCGCCACCCGCACCAACCTGGAAGCGGCGGACGAAGTCGCGCGCCAGATGCGGCTGCGCGACCTGGGCGGCCTGATCGTCATCGACTTCATCGACATGGAAGAGTCGAAGAACCGCCGCGAAGTGGAAAACCGCCTGCGCGACGCGCTGCGGCAGGACCGCGCCCGCGTGCAGTTCGGCTCGATCAGCAAGTTCGGCCTGATGGAGATGAGCCGCCAGCGCCTGCGCCCGGCCCTGTCCGAGGGCGCGTCCGTGCCCTGCCCGCGTTGCGGCGGCCACGGCCACATCCGCGACACGGAAAGCTCCGCGCTGCAGATCCTGCGGATCATCCAGGAAGAGTCCATGAAGGACAGCACGGCCGCCGTGCACGTCCAGGTGCCGGTGGAAGTCGCCTCGTTCCTGCTGAACGAAAAGCGCCCGGAGATCGCCAAGATCGAGTTGAAGCAGCGCATCAACGTGCTGATGGTGCCGAACAAGACGCTGGAGACGCCGAACTACCGGCTCGAGCGCCTGAAGCACGACGATCCGCGCCTCGACAGCATCAAGGCCAGCTACCACATGGCGGAAGAGATCGAGGATCCGACTGCGGTGACGCGCCGTTCGCACGAGCGCACCAACAAGCAGGAGCCGGTGATCAAGGGCGTGCTGCCGGATGCGCCGGCG
>DATAGN010000649.1:0-12970 GCA_036263715.1 Ramlibacter sp. | reverse complement strand
GGCCGGCGGACTGTCCCGCAGGCGACGCCATGCGGGTTTGCCGCAAAGGCGCAGGCGCTCGCGAACTCCTAGATTGGAGGAGGCCGCGCCATGCGGCCCAAAAATCAAGGAGACACCAGTGACAGAGCAAACCCGGGAGCCAGGGCCGCGCGTGCGCGCGTGGCAGGCGAGCGCCATTGCGCTCGCATCCATCCTTCTCGTCTCGTGCGGCGGCGGCGGTGGCGGCGGCGACAGTTCGCCGGTCGAGATCCGTACCCTGTCCACGCGCACCGACCTCGTCAGCGGCGGCGACGCGCTGGTCGAGATCGTGGCGCCGCCGGCGCGCGCGCTCGCCGGCCTGAAGGTGACGCTGAACGACGTGGACGTCACCAGCGCCTTCACCCGCAATGCCGAGGGCCGCATGATCGGCCGCGTCACGGGACTGGCTGCCGGCCAGAACGTGCTGCGTGCAACCACCACGGACTCTCCCGGGGCGCGCCTCGTGGTCACGAACGCGCCGCGCTCCGGCCCGGTGATCTCCGGTGCCCAGGTCACGCCGTTCTATTGCGCCACGCCCACGCCGCAGGCGGCGAGCGGCAGCACGCCGCAGACGGCGCCGAGCGGCCTGGCCGGCCAGCCGGACGCGAACTGCAACATCGCCACCGAATTCAAGCTGTACTACCGCACGACGGCGACTGCACCCGCGGCCGGCTGCCCGCTGCCGGACCCCTTCAGCAACAACGCGATCGCGCAGCCCGCACCGGCGGCCACGCAGTGCTGGAAGCCGTACACGCCCGGCACGACCTATGCCGACATGGCACCGGCCGTCACCACCGATGCCGGCGTGACCGTGCCCTTCGTCGTGCGCGTCGAACGCGGCACCATGAACCGCGGCATCTACGACATCGCCGTCCTGTATGACGCGACGCAGGCCAACTGGTCGGCCACCGCGCCGCAGGCTGCCTGGAACCGCAAGGTCTGGTACCAGTTCGGCTCCAGCACGGGCCAGCCGCGCCGCCAGGTGCGTCCCACCTCGAACTGGACGACGACCGAAGAGCAGTTGAAGCGCGGCTACCTGGTCGCGCAGAACAGCATGACGGATTCTTCGCGCAACTCCAACCGCGTCATGATGAGTGAAACCACCATGATGATGAAGGAGCACATCGGCGACACCTACGGGCCGATCAAGTTCACTGTCGGCACCGGCTGCTCGGGCGGTTCGATCAACTCGAACATGAACCTGTCGATCATGCCCGGCATCCTCGACGGCGTGGTCACGACCTGCACGTACCCGGATTCCGAGACGACCTCGCTGGAAGTCGGCGACTGCACCCTGCTGGTCGAGGCCTACCAGAAGCCGGCGATGCTGAACCTGTTCGCGGCCGAAGGGCTGTCGCAGGCGCAGATCAACGCCCGCAAGGCGGCCATCAACGGCCACCAGGACCAGACGGGCTGCCAGGCGTGGTTCAACTTCTTCGGCAGCAACGGCAAGGCCGGCGTGTACAACCAGCGCACGGTGGCCGACCAGGTCACCGGTGCGATCGTGACGTCGCCGACCGCCACCAACAACTGCGAACTGCCGAACAGCGCCGTGTACGACCCGGCCAACCCGGTCGCCACCGCCAACCTGCCGCGCTGCAACGCGTGGGCCTGGGGCGAATCGATCTGGGGCAAGGTGCCCGGCACGAACATGGCGCGCGACACGCGCGACAACGTAGGCGTGCAGTACGGCCTGAAGGCGCTGATGACCGGCGCGATCAACGCCGAGGAGTTCGTGACGCTCAACGAGGTGATCGGCGGCACCGACCGCGACTCCACGCCGCGCGCGCAGCGCACGGCGGCGGACGTCGAGGCGCTGGAGACGGCGTACCGCTCCGGCATCGTCGCCTCCGGCAAGCAGCTCGCCAAGGCCGCCATCATCGACCTGCGCGGCTGGGACGACTCGCTGATCACCACGCCCCCGGGCTCGATCTTCGGCGTCACGCTGTTCGGCATCCACCATCAATGGTTCAGCTGGGCGGTGCGTGACCGGATCGTGCGCGAGGCCGGCAACGCGGACAACCAGGCCCTCTGGCGCTTCGCGCGCGGCGCCATGCCGCCGTCGCCGGCCCTGAGCCTGGAGGCCCTGAACACGATGGACCAGTGGCTGACGACGCTCGTTTCGTCCAACAGCGGCGCGTCGATCGAGCAACGGGTGCGCGCCGCGCGCCCGGCCAGCTCGCGCGACTTCTGCTACCTGACGAACGACACGACCCAGAGCACGAAGATCTTCGACCAGTCCGTGTGCGATGCGGATCCCTTCCTGAAGCCTTTCGCGTCGCCGCGCCAGGTGGCGGGCGGCCCGCGCTCGGAGGACGTGCTCAAGTGCCAGCTGAAGCCGCTGTCGCAGGCGGACTATGGCGCCGTCACGTTCACGGCCAACCAGTGGGCCCGCCTGCAGGCGGTGTTCTCCACCGGCGTGTGCGACTTCAGCAAGCCGGGCGTCGGGCAGCAGGTGGCGGTGAGCCCCCTGAGCTTCCGCGCCGGCCCGGGCGGGCAGCCGCTGGGTGATGCCCCGATGTCCACGCGCGACTGACGCAGTAAGCTAGCGAGAACCGCCGCCCGACCAGGCGGCGGTTTTTCTTTTGGGACCCGCAATGATCGAACGCACGCTCTTCTCGCCCGAGCACGACGCCTTTCGCGATGCCTTCCGGCGCTTCGTCGACAAGGAGGTCGCGCCCTTCCACGAAGCCTGGGAAGAGGCCGGCTACGTGGACCGCGAGCTGTGGCGCAAGGCCGGCGCCAACGGCTACCTGTGCACCACGATGCCGGAGGACTACGGCGGCTCCGGCGTCGACAAGCTGTATTCGGTGATCCAGATGGAGGAGCTCGCGCGCGGCGGCTTCACCGGCGTGGGCTTCGGGCTGCACAGCGAGATCGTCGCGCCCTACCTGCTGCACTACGGCACCGACGACCAGAAGCAGCGCTACCTGCCGAAGCTGGCCAGCGGCGAGATGGTGGGCGCCATCGCCATGAGCGAGCCCGCTGCGGGCAGCGACCTGCAGGGCATCAAGAGCACGGCGATCCGGCAGGGCGACGGCAGCTTCGTGCTCAATGGCAGCAAGACCTTCATCACCAACGGCTGGCACGCCGACCTGGTGATCGTGGTGGCCAAGACCGATCCGAACGCCGGCGCCAAGGGCACGAGCCTGCTGCTGGTGGAGCGCGGCATGCCCGGCTTCCAGACCGGCAAGCGGCTGAAGAAGCTGGGCCTGAAGGCGCAGGACACTTCCGAGCTGTTCTTCGACAACGTGCGCGTGCCGCCGGAGAACCTGCTGGGTGGCGAGGCGATGTTGAACCGCGGCTTCATCGGCCTGATGGAGCAGCTGCCCTGGGAGCGCATCCAGATCGCCGTGACGGCCGTGGCGGCGTCGCAGGCGGCGATCGACTGGACGGTGCAGTACGTGAAGGACCGGCGCGTCTTCGGCCAGCCGGTGGCGGCCTTCCAGAACACGCGCTACAAGCTCGCGGAGCTGCAGACGGAGGTGCAGGTCGCGCGCGTGTTCGTCGACAAGTGCCTGGAGCTGGTGCTGCAGGACAAGCTGGACACCGCCACGGCCAGCATGGCCAAGTACTGGACGTCGGACCTGCAATGCAAGGTCATGGACGAATGCGTGCAGCTGCACGGCGGCTACGGCTTCATGTGGGAGTACCCCATCACCCGCGCCTATGCGGACGCCCGGGTGCAGCGCATCTACGGCGGCACCAACGAGATCATGAAAGAGGTGATCACGCGGTCGATGGGGCTGGGCAAGTAAGGAAAGGAGCAACCATGGTCTACACCGGCAGCTGCCATTGCGGCCGCATCCGTTTCGAGGTGGAAGGCGAGGTCGACAGCGGCCTGGCGTGCAACTGCTCGATGTGCTCGCGCAAGGGCTCGCTGCTCTGGTTCGTGCCGCGCGACCGGCTGCGCCTGCTGACGAACGAGGACGCGGCGTCCACCTACCTGTTCAACAAGCACGTCATCAAGCACCGCTTCTGCCCGACCTGCGGCATCCACCCGTACGGCGAAGGCAAGGGCCCGAACGGCGCCGAGATGGCCGCCATCAACCTGCGCACGATCGAGAACCTGGACCTCGCGCAGGTGCCGGTGCAGCACTTCGACGGGCGCTCCCTCTAGGTGCGTTACCAGCGGCCCGGATCGCGCGGGAAGCGGTCGTTGCGGTTGATCACGCCGTCGCCATCGCGGTCGCGCAGGACGCGGTCGTCGTAGCCGGCCACGTTGTCGGTGCGGACCCACGTGCCGCCCACGAGGTACCAGGACCCATCGGAGCGCTGCTCCCAGCGTGCCGCTTGCCACGCGTAACCGGGGCGCGTGGCGATCCACTGACCGGCGCGCCACGTGTAGCGGCCGTTGTCCCAGACGTAGTGGCCCGGGGCCCAGAGATAGCCCTCGCGCGTGGCCGGCACGGCCTCGTAGATCGGCGCGGGCGGCGCCGGCTGCACCAGCACCACCTGGCCGGGATGCGTGTAGACCGTCGCCGGACCGGGGTGGCCGTAGACGATGGTGCCCGGAGGTTGGGCTCCGGGCGGCGCCACGACGGCCGGCACGGCGTTGGCAACGCCGGCGGCGCCCAGCAGCGAACCCGCGGCCAGGGCGGCAAGCAGAATCTTGCGGTTCATGCGAATCACTCCTTGTCAGATGCAGACAAGGTGCTCGCTGCTCGCGCAGGTGGGCATCGGACCCCGGCGGGTCTGCTCGTCGGCGCCGTCTGGCCTGCGGCAGGTCGGGACGCGCGGATCAGCTGCGCGGCGCGCAGGCGGATGCGGGGACGGACGCCACGGCCTGGCACGCCGGCTGCGCCGAGGGCGTGCTGGCCGTGCGTGCCGGCATCACGGTCAGGTACACCGCAGTGGCGACCGTGCCCATGGCCACCACGGTGGTACCGGCCAGCAGGTACCAGGGCCAGCTGGTCGCCGGATGCAGGTACACCCACAGGTTCTTCGGCGCTCGAGGCGCGGGCGGCACCGGCTGGCTGCCACGTTCGGCACGCCGGATCCACAGGTCGTGCTCGGCACGGCGGTGCGCATCCGACAGCACTTCGTAGGCTGCGTTGATGGCAGCCATCGCGCGCGACGCGTTCGCGTTGCCGGGCATCTTGTCGGGGTGGTACTTCTGCGCGAGCTTGCGATAGGCGAAGCGCACGCGTTCGGGCGTCGCGTCGCGTTCGACCTGCAGCACGTCGTAGTAGGTGGGCATGGACTCGGCCATCGCTACGATTTTCATAGCTTCGTCCGCCGCGCGTCCAGCAAAAGCATCGACAGGCATGGTGCGCTGTGGGCTTGCTGCTACGAATTCAGCAGCGCAGCCGCTCAGGCCATGCGGTGCCGGAAGAACGAGGTGACGAACAGGCGCGGGATCGGCACCTGGTCGCGCTGCCGCTGTTCGGCGAGGCTGCGCGCGTGGCGCGGCAGGTACGAGATCTCGTTGCGCGCGTCGAGTGCCACGGCACTCAGCGCGCCCTCGGGCGAGCCATGCATCTCGCCGCCGAACACCTTGAACGCGCAGTCCGCGTCCCAGTAGCTTTCCGGCTTCGTCCAGCACACCTTCGCATAGCTGCAGAAATGCTCGCCGTCGCCGGCGGGGGCCGCGTAGGCCGCGAGGTAGAAACCGTTGACCGGCCCCCAGATCCTTTCCATGCTGCTTCTCCCTGTACTGCTTCCCTGGCCGGGAGTGTGCGACGCGCTGGCGCGGCTGTGGAGCCGCGTTACACGGTCGCGGCGTCCTCCTACAGCTGTGCCTCGGTCGGCAGCGAAGCAGTTCACGCGGAGAGCGCGCGCATCTCCCGGATCAGGTCGCTCTTGCCTTCGAAACCGATGCCCGGCAGCTGCGGCATCGTGACGAAGCTGTCTTCCACCCTCACGCCGTCGGGGAAGCCGCCATAGGGCTGGAACAGGTCGGGGTACGACTCGTTGCCGCCGAGGCCCAGGCCGGCCGCGATGTTCAGCGACATCTGGTGGCCGCCATGCGGCACGCAGCGCGAAGGTGACCAGCCGTGCTGCCGCAGCATGTCGAGCGTGCGCAGGTATTCGACCAGGCCGTACGACAGCGCGCAGTCGAACTGCAGCCAGTCGCGGTCGGCACGCATGCCGCCGTAGCGGATGAGGTTGCGCGCGTCCTGCATGGAGAACAGGTTCTCTCCGGTCGCCATGGGGTTGGTGTAGTAGTTGCGCAGGATGGCCTGCAGCTCGTAGTCGAGCGGGTCGCCGGCTTCCTCGTACCAGAACAGGTCGTACGGCTGCAAGGCCTTGGCATAGGCGATGGCCGTGTCCATGTCGAAGCGGCCGTTGGCATCGACGCACAGGCGCTGGCCGTCCCCCAGGATGGACAGCACCGACTCGATGCGGCGCTGGTCCTCGGCCAGCGAGGCGCCGCCGATCTTCATCTTCACCACCGAATAGCCCCGATCGAGGTAGCTGCGCATCTCGTCCTTCAGCTGCGCGTCGTCCTTGCCCGGGTAGTAGTAGCCCCCGGCGGCATAGACGAACACCTTGGGGTCGACCTTGCCGTCGCCGTAGCGGTCGGCCAGCAGCTGGAAAAGGGGCTTGTTCTCGATCTTGGCCACGGCGTCCCAGATCGCCATGTCGATCGTGCCGATGGCCACCGAGCGTTCGCCGTGGCCGCCGGGCTTCTCGTTGCGGAACATGGTGTCCCAGACCTTGTGCGGATCGAGGATGCCGCGATCGTCCAGCAGCGTGTCGGGAGCGGCTTCGGTGATGCGGGGCAGGAAACGCTCGCGCATCAGCTGGCCCTGGCCGTACCGGCCGTTGGAGTTGAAGCCGTAGCCCACCACCGGCTTGCCGTCGCGGACCACGTCGGTGATCACCGCGACGAGGCTCAGCGTCATCTTGCTGAAGTCGATGTACGCGTTGCGGATGGGGGAACTGATGGGGCAGGTTTTCTCGCGGATCTCGACGATTTTCATGGAAGTATTGTGATGCTGTGCCGAGCAGAGGTCGGTGAACGCAGAGTGCGCAAAGGTACGCAGAGTGCGCAGAGAAAGAAAATGAATCCAGTTTTCTCTGCGTCCTCTGCGTAACCTCTGCGCACTCTGCGTTCACCTGCGTGGAGTACCCGAACCTTCGCGGCCTAGTTGATCTCCGGCTCCCCCGCCGACTCGCCCTTTTGCGACAGCAGGAAGTCGAAGTCGCAGCCCTGGTCCGCCTGCACGATGTGCTCCTGGAACATCAGGCCATAGCCACGCTCGTAGCGCGGCTTGGGAGCCTGCCAGGCGGCACGGCGGCGTGCCAGTTCCTCGTCGCTCACCTCCAGGTGGATCGTCCGTGCCGGGATGTCCACCGAGATCCGGTCGCCATTGCGCACCAGCGCCAGGGTGCCGCCGACGAAAGCCTCCGGCGCCACGTGCAGCACGCAGGCGCCGTAGCTCGTGCCGCTCATGCGCGCATCGCTGATGCGCAGCATGTCCCGCTTGCCTTGCTTGAGCAGCTTCACCGGCATGGGGATCATTCCCCACTCGGGCATGCCGGGGCCGCCTTTCGGGCCCGCATTGCGCAGCACGATCACGTCGTCCTCGTGCACGTCGGCGTCCTCGTCGTCCAGCATCTTCTTCATGCTGTCGTAATCGTCGAACACCAGCGCCTTGCCCGTGTGCTTCAGGAACTGCTGGCTCATGGCCGAAGGCTTGATCACGCAGCCGTCCGGCGCGAGGTTGCCGCGCAGCACGGCCAGCGCGCCCTCGGCGTAGACGGGATTCGCCAGCGGCCGGATCACGTCGTCGTTGAAGCACTCGGCGCCTTCGATGTTCTCGCCCAGCGTCCTGCCGGTCACCGTCAGCTGGTCCAGCCGCAGGAAGGGCCTGATCCGCTGCATCAGCGCCGGCAGCCCGCCCGCGTAATAGAAGTCCTCCATCAGGTACTGGCTGGTGCCGTTCGGGCGGATGTTGGCCAGCACCGGCACCTGGCGGCTGACGCGGTCGAAGTCGGCCAGCGAGATGTCCTGCTGCGCGCGCCGCGCCTGGGCGATCAGGTGGATGATGGCGTTGGTGGAGCAGCCCAGGGCCATGGCCACGGCGATGCCGTTCATGTAGGCCTCGCGCGTCTGGATGCGCGAGGGCCGCAGGTCCTCCAGCACCATCTCCACGATGCGGCGGCCACATTGCGCAGCCATGCGCTGGTGGTTGGCGTCGACCGCGGGGATGGCCGCCGCGCCCGGCAGCGTCATGCCGATGGCCTCGGCGATGGAGGTCATCGTGGACGCGGTCCCCATGGTCATGCAGGTGCCCGAACTGCGGGCGATGCCGCCCACGATGGACATCCACTGCGGCTCGGTGATGGTGCCGGCGCGGCGCTCGTCCCAGTACTTGAAGGCGTCGGAGCCGGACCCCAGGGTCTGCCCGCGCGACATGCCGCGCAGCATCGGGCCGGCGGGCAGGAAGATCGCCGGCACGTCGGCGCTGGTCGCCCCGAGCAGCATCGCCGGCGTGGTCTTGTCGCAGCCGCCCATGAGGACCACGCCGTCCACCGGGTAGGCGCGGATCATCTCCTCGACTTCCATCGCCAGCATGTTGCGATAGAGCAGGGCGGAAGGCTTGATCAGGACTTCGCCGAGCGACACCGTCGGCAGCTCCAGCGGGAAGCCGCCGGCCTGCAGCACACCGCGCTTGACCTCGTCGACGCGCGTCTTGAAGTGCTGGTGGCAGGGATTGAAGTCGTTCCAGTTGTTCAGGATCGCGACGACCGGCTTGCCTTCCCAGTCCTTCGGGTCGTACCCCATCTGCATCACGCGCGAGCGATGGTTGAACGAGCGGAAGTTGTCGCGCGCCAGCCAGCGCTGGCTGCGGAGGTGTTCGAGCTTGGCCATGGCAGCGACTGTAGCAACCGGCTCGCCGCATCCCCGGAGAACGCATAGGGGCGTCGCCGGTGCTTCACGCCCCATTCACGCTCGCGCGGCACAATAAAAAATCCCCCGGGGGCACTGCTGCCCCGAGGGGATAAGTAGCCGGGAAAGAAACTTGAAAAAGAACCCGGCTCAATCACTCTGATTGCACAAGCCGTGCCTGGGTTCCGCATCTGCAGGGATCCCGGACGGTTGCAGCGAAATGCCAACAGGTACCTTCGTGAATTTGTCACGGCGCCATTGGCAGCCCGCCGGGAAGCCACTTTTTGAACTCGCCTCAACAGAGGCCTTTCTGTAGGATCGCTCTGACAAACAAGGCTGTCGCGCAAGCAGGCCGTTTGGAAGAAATCTCGGGTCGCAGCGCCGCGTGCGCAGGCGGTCCACCACCGGGAACACCATGTCCGAAATGACCGCCAACAAGGACCCCGTCGAATCGACGGACGACGTCGGCGAACCCTCCAGCCCCTGGCAGAGCATCAGGAAGCTCGCCTCCCGCCTGTCCGACTGGTACACGATCCAGTCGACCGCCATCAAGGCGATGGTCATCGCGGTGGCCGTCCTGATCCCGCTGACGGCGGGCTACTCCTTCACCATCCTGCAGCGGCAGGCGCAGGTCGCCGAGCAGGTCAAGGCCATGGCGGGCCAGAGCGGCGCCGAAGCCATGTGGACGCTCAACGAGAAGCTGCCCGTCGCCTTCGGCAGCGGCTCCGTGCTCGGCTTCCTGGAGAGCAACGCGGTGGACCGCATCACGGTGATCTACAAGCCGCTGATGTGGAACGTCTCCGAGCGCATCGTGCTGATCGAGTCGCAGGGCAAGCAGTTCGCCTACTACCCGAGCGACATGGAGACCAAGATCTTCGCGGACAAGGCGGTCCATGCCGCCTGGGGCGCCAAGATGGTGTTCATCCCGCGCGGCGAGCTGTCCGCGACCAGCCAGGCCCTGCTGGAAAAGCTGGACGAGCGCTTCGCCGGCGCCCGCCCGCAATCGGAAAAGGACGGCTGGAAGGCCGGCGTGAGCGGCGCGCTGTCGGCGGCGCTGACGCTCGGCCTCCTGGGCTTCCTCGCCTTCCACCTCAAGGGCCAGTTCAAGTCGCTGCGCTTCATCGAGCCGAACCAGGTGCACGGCTCCATCGACGAACTGGTGGGCATGGACGACATCAAGCGCGAAGTCCGCCAGATCAAGGACCAGTACGAGCGGCGCGCCGAGTACGCGGAGTACGGCATCAACAAGCCATTCAACGTGATGTTCAGCGGCCCCGCGGGCACCGGCAAGACCAAGCTGGCCAGCTACCTGGCCAAGGAACTCGGCCTGCCGATCCTGTTCCATTCGGCGGCGAACCTCGAGACCGGCTATGTGGCCGGCGGCTCCAACACGCTGGCGCGCATCTCCTCGATGGCCAAGCGGCGCAAGCGCTGCATCGTGTTCCTGGACGAGGCGCAGGACCTGTTCATGAAGCGCGGCGGCCACCGCAAGTTCGACGACGACACGCAGAACTCGCTGCTGGCGATCCTGGACGGCGTGCGCACGAAGAACGACGCCGAGATCATCTGGATCGTCGCCTCCAACTTCAACAGCGAGTCCATGCCGATGGACGAGGCGATGCTGCGCCGCTTCCAGATGAAGGTGGACTTCCGCCTGCCGAACAAGGAAGAGCGCCGCGCCATCATCGAGCACTACCTCGAGCAGCGTTCCGAGAAGGTCGCGCCGGACCTCGACCTGCGCCACTTCGTCGAGATCACGGAAGGCCGCAGCCCCGCGGACCTGGAGACCATCGTCAACCAGGCCGGCATTACCGCGGTGCAGGCCGGCGACCTGATCGACGCCGACACGCTGATGCAGGCCGCCGAGCGCGTGCTGGTGGGCAACGTCAACACCAACACCACCAAGGAGCGCGAGCGCGACCGCCGCATCATCGCGATCCACGAGTGGGGCCACTTCCTGGTGGACTTCGAGCTGGAGCGCAAGCGCGCCAACAACGACTGGGAAAAGCTCCAGGCGGAGATGAAGACCATCAAGATCTCGCTCAAGGCGAATCCGCGCAACAACGCGCTGGGCTTCGTGTTCCACAAGCAGGGCAACAACCTCCTGAAGACCAAGTCCGACATCGAGCACGACGTGCGCGTGCTGCTGGGCGGCATGGCCAACGAGGAACTGTTCTTCGGCGAAGAGGGCACCACCAACGGCGCCCACAACGACATCACCCGCGTCACCAAGCTGCTGCACCATGCGGTGGCCGAGATGGGCATGTACCGCAAGACGCGCCTGAATTTCGGCGCGCTCAACGAGTCCGGCAAGCATTCGGTGGACGAAGAGACGCGTTCGATCATGGAGATGCAGAGCGAGCGCCTGTATGGCGAGACCAAGGCCACGCTGGCCCGCCTGAAGCCGCTGACCGAGCACCTGGCCGGCAAGCTGATGGATGCGGGCGAGATGAGCCTGAAGGAAGCGCTGCACGAGATCCGCTCCTTCGAGGCCGCCTGCTTCAGCTTCAATTCGAAGGTGGGCCTCAACGGCGCCGCCACAACCAACGCGCAACCGGCGTCCGACGCCGCGTCGTAGGGACATCAGGGGGGATTGGGACGTGCGGCCCTGCGGGGCCGCTTTTTTTTGGGGGCCTCGTCAGTCCCGCGGAGGCGGAAATAGGGCGCAGCCTCCTCAAACGCTCCACCTGAGTGGCCGTGCCTGTGGTGGGTGGGGGCTCGTTCTCCGGGCTGCTCGCGGGCGACCACCTCGGGGCTCCACCGCCGTGCCGTCAACACGTATCGAGCGTTCCTGTTGGGCGGGCAACCGCGAATGAGGCCCTGCGTGCTCGAGGACGGTGACCGGTGGGGTGTCGGGCGCAGGGCCTCATTCGCGGTTGCCCGCCAACGCGATGCGGCACCTGCGTGTTGATGGCAGGCGAGTAGTGTGCCGAGGTGGTCGCCCGCGAGCAGCCCGGAGTCCGGCACCCCGCCGGTCACCGGCCACGGCCAGCCAACGTGGAACGGCAGAAGAAAGCGGCCCGCGGGCCGCTCTCTTCAAAAGCTCTGGATCCCGCCTGCGCGGGGATGACGCGTCAGCGGCGCGCGGAAGCCGGCCGGGCGGCCGGAGCAGCCGTCGGTGCATTCGCCGCCGGCGCATTGCCCGCCGCATTCGGCGTCACGCCCAGCCGCTTGGCGATGGTCTCTTCCAGCGTGCGAAAGCGCGGCTCCACCAGTGAACGCGTCTCGGCGACGACCTTCTCCACCAGCGCGCGCTGGATGTCGCCACCCACCTGCTGGAACTTGGCCAGCACGGGCGATTCGAGCATCTGCACCACCTGCTTGAGTTCGTCCTCGGTGAACTTCTCCTCCAGCAGCGGGCCGATGGTGGTCGGCGCGAGCTTCAGCGCGCGCTCGCGCACCAGCGCCGTCATGTCGTCGGAGAACTTGCGCGCGTCGCCCTGGATTTCCTTGGCGACGGCTTCACGCTTCTCGGGCGCGACACGTTGCTGCAGGGCATTCTCCGCGCGCTCCAGCAGGGGCAGCAATGGCTCCTGCACGAGGCCGCGGGCCATGTTGTCGATGGCCGGCTGCTGCACCTTGATGATGCGGGCAACGAGCTCCTTCTTGGCAGGGCTGGACGGCGGGGTCTGCGCCTGCACGCTGGTGCAGGCGGCGGCGGCGATCGCGAGGATCAGCAGGGATTTCTGGAACATCCGGCCAGTGTAATCCCCGCAGGTATCGCTCCCGTTACGACGCCGGGCCTTCCTTGCGACGGCGGGCGCCCAGGCGCCGCCCGCGGCGCTCCGAAGGGTCAGCCGTGGCGACGGGACGCGCGATGACTTCGGTGATGTCGACCGGCATGGGCCGCTTGGCACCGCGGTAGTGGTCCCAGGCCTTCTTGGCCAGGCCGGAAGTGATGGCAAAAGCGATGAGCTTGCGCACGAGCATTTGATGCACTCCTTGAGTGGCCTCACTCTGGCCGAGGCAGTCGTGCCCTCTTGTAGTCTGCGCGCCAGCGGGCGGGCAGGACGCATCCGGGCCGGCCGTGTGCGTTCCCCGCCGGCTGCCGTAGGGGTTCCTACAGCGGGCGGCCGAGTGGTCGCACGGCGGCGCGCTGGCCTGTCCTGCCGC
>DATAGN010000648.1:0-3532 GCA_036263715.1 Ramlibacter sp. | reverse complement strand
TTGACTGAGTTCATTATGCACGGCGCTTCCCGGCGCTGGAAGGGCTCAGCAGTCTTCACCTCCCGGTCCATTTTGATGAGAGCTTCGCAGTTCCTGATTTCCACGCTGAAGGAAGCACCCGCGGACGCGGAAGTCGCCAGCCACCGCCTCATGATGCGCGCCGGCATGATCAAGAAGCTCGGCGCCGGCATCTACACGTACATGCCGATGGGGCTGCGCGTGATCCGCAAGGTCGAAGCGATCGTGCGCGAAGAGATGAACCGCGCCGGCGCCGTCGAACTCACGATGCCCGTGGTGCAGCCGGCCGAACTCTGGCAGGAGTCCGGCCGCTTCGAGAAGATGGGCCCCGAGCTGCTGCGCATCAAGGACAGGCACGAGCGCGATTTCATCGTGCAGCCCACGTCCGAGGAAGTCGTCACCGACATCGCGCGCCAGGAGCTTCGCAGCTACAAGCAGCTGCCGAAGAACCTGTACCAGGTGCAGACCAAGTTTCGCGACGAACGCCGCCCGCGCTTCGGCCTCATGCGCGGGCGCGAATTCATCATGAAGGACGCTTACTCCTTCGACCGCGACCCGACCGCCGCGAAGAAAAGCTACGAAATCATGGCGCAGGCCTACCGGCGCATCTTCGACCGCTTCGGCCTGCGCTATCGCGCGGTGGCGGCGGACAGCGGCGCCATCGGCGGGGACCTGTCCGAGGAATTCCAGGTGATCGCGGCGACCGGCGAGGACGCCATCGTCTACTGCCCGGACAGCGAGTACGCGGCCAACATGGAGAAGGCGGAGGCGCTGGCGCCGAAGGGGCCTCGGGGCGCTGCATCGCAGGCGATGCAGAAGGTCCCGACGCCGGGCAAGAGCACCTGTGGGGAGGTGGCGGAACTCCTGAAGGTCGACCTGAAGACGACCGTGAAGTCGCTGGTGCTCGCGACCGACGAACTCGACGACCGTGGGCAGGTGAAGAAGTCGCAGGTGTGGCTGCTGCTGGTGCGCGGCGACCACGACATGAACGAGATCAAGGTCGGCAAGGTGGCCGGCCTCGACAACGCCTTCCGCTTCGCCACCGTTGCCGAGATCGAGGCGCACTTCGGCACGAAGCCCGGCTACCTGGGCCCCATCGGGCTGAAGCAGCCGGTGAAGATCGTCGCCGACCGCGAGGTGGCGCTGATGGCGGACTGGATCTGCGGCGCCAACGAGGAAGGCTTCCACGTCACCGGCGTGAACTGGGGCCGCGACCTGCCCGAGCCCGATGTCGTTGCCGACATCCGCAACGTGGTGGAAGGCGATGCCTCGCCGGACGGCAAGGGCCAGCTCGCCATCGAGCGCGGCATCGAGGTCGGCCACATCTTCTACCTGGGCACCAAGTACTCGAAGGCCATGCAGGCCACCTTCCTCGACGAGGACGGCAAGCCCAAGGTCTTCGAGATGGGCTGCTACGGGATCGGCATCACGCGCCTGCCCGCCGCGGCCATCGAGCAGAACCACGACGAGCGCGGGATCATCTGGCCCGATGCCATTGCGCCGTTCACCGTCGTGATCTGCCCGATCGGCATGGACCGCAGCGCCGACGTGAAGGCCGCCGCCGAGAAGCTGCACGACGAACTGGCCCAGGCGGGCGTCGACGTGATGCTGGACGACCGCGGCGAGCGTCCGGGCGCGATGTTCGCGGACTGGGAGCTCATTGGCGTGCCGCACCGCGTGGTGATCTCCGACCGGGGCCTGAAGGAAGGCCAGCTGGAGTACCAGCACCGCCGCGACGCTGCGCCCACCAAGACGCCTGCGCAGGGCATCGCCGCCTTCCTGCAAGGGCGGCTCGCGGCGTGATCAGCCGGCGCGCGAGTTTCGCGCCGCTGCTGGCGGGCGCCGCATCGTGGTGGGTGACGCCCGCTGCGCATGCGGGCGGCCAGCTCGAAGAGCCGCTGATCGACTCGGTCCGCACCGCGCTCAGTTCCGCCATCGCCAACAGCGCGCCGCCGGTCCCGGCCTTCGTCGACACCGACGCGCGCCTGAAATACCTGCGCTGGCTCGGCACCACGAGCCACCGGCTGCAGCGGCGCAAGCCGGACTTCAACGAGCGCAAGGAATTCCTGCAGACGGTCTGGTACGAGACCAAGCGGGCGGGGCTGGACACCGGCCTGGTGCTGGGGCTGATCCAGGTGGAAAGTGCCTTCCGCAAGTTCGCCGTGAGCCCGGTGGGCGCGCGCGGCTACATGCAGGTGATGCCTTTCTGGACGCGCGTGATCGGCAACGGCGATCCGTCCAGCCTGTTCCACATGCAGACCAACCTGCGCTTCGGCTGCGTGATCCTGCGGCACTACCTGGATCGCGAGCGGGGCGACCTGTTCATGGCGCTGGGCCGCTACAACGGCAGCCGCGGCAAGCCGCAGTACCCGGATGCGGTGTTCGCCGCGAGCAAGCAGTGGGAGTGGAAGGAGCAGGGCCCCGCGCCGGTGTCGCCGGTGCCGGGAACGCCGCAGGAGCGGGTGCCCGGCGGGCCTTGAGCGGCTTGCTGTCGTTGTGCCTTGCTACGAAGGTGAACGCAGAGGACGCAGAGGTTACGCAGAGAGCGCAGAGAAGACCAGGAATCTGTTGTCTTCCTCTGCGTCCTCTGCGTAACCTCTGCGCACTCTGCGTTCACCTTCTCCGCACACGTGCCACCAGCGTTACTGAACAAACCCCATCCGACCCTTCTTCTCCCCGCACTTGGGCAGGTCCTCCGCGAGGATGCTCTCGCGGTGCGCCAGGCGCGCATTGCCGAAGCCCGTCATCAGGGCCCGGCGCATCTCGCGCGGCGCCAGTTCGGCCAGGCAGTCCAGCACGTCATCGGACGGCTCGACGTCGAAGCGCTTGCCCCAGCCATGGTCCCCACGGATCGAGCAGTACAGGTTGCGCGCGATCGCGCGGGCCTGCTCGTGCGAGGGCGCCTCGATCTCGAACACGTTCATGCGGTTCATGATGGGCTCGGGAATGCAGCGCTCGTCGTTGGCCGTCATGATCCAGATCACCTGGCTGGCGTCGATCGCCACCTCGGCGAATTCGTCCATGAAGGACTCGGCCGTGTCGTGCTCCAGCAGCGAGTACAGCGAGCCCAGCGGGTCGTACTGCGCATCGGCACTGGCCTTGTCGATCTCGTCGACCACCACCACCGGGTTGGCGTACTGGCCGTCCACCAGCGCCTCGAACACCTTGCCGGGCTTGGCGCCTTTCCACTGCGAGGACGCGCCCGACAGCAGCCAGCCGGCCGTCATCGAGCTCATGGGAACGAGGCTCATGCCGGTGCCCAGCAGTTCCGCAATGTGGCGAGCGAAGTGCGTCTTGCCGATGCCGGGCGGTCCCAGCAGCAGCATGGGGGTGATCTCGATGCCGTCGCCGGAGTCCTGGGCCAGGGCCACGTGGCGCTTGATGTCGTCCAGCGCGTCGGCGAAGTTGGGCAGCTGCTCGTACAGGTCGGCCATTTCCGGGACGCCGCTGGGCTTGACCTGGAAGCGTTCCGGGCCGCGCTCGAGCATGCGTTCGTAGGTGGCACGCAGGTTCT
>DATAGN010000647.1:0-7935 GCA_036263715.1 Ramlibacter sp. | reverse complement strand
CTACCAACGTCCGGGGGGTGCGAGGACCTTTTCGCATTTACACCAACTCTGCTTTTGGTGATGATCAGGCCTGACTTTCACTCTGGGGTCAGAGTCCGCTCTGCCCATTGAACGCACTGCCCATGGCCGCCGTCGATCCCGCCGAAGCTTCCGTCGCCCTGCCCGGTCTGGGCCGGGCGCTGGTGTCCGCGGGCAAGCTCGGCCAGAAGGCCGCGGACGAGATCTACAAGAAGGCGCAGGCCAACCGCACCAGCTTCATCGCGGAGCTGACAGGTTCGGGCGCGGTGTCGGCCGCCGATCTGGCGCACACGATGTCGTCGGCGTTCGGCGCCCCGTTGGTGGACCTGGACGCGATCGACCTGCAACGACTGCCGCGCGGCCTGCTGGACACCAAGATCTGCCAGGCGTACCGGGTGGTGGTGCTCTCCAAGCGGAACAACCGCCTGATCGTCGCCACGGCCGACCCGTCGGACCAGCAGTGCGCCGAGAAGATCAAGTTCGCCACGCAGATGGGCGTGGACTGGGTGATCGCCGAATACGACAAGCTGACCAAGGTGGTGGAGGCGCACGCCACCACGGCCACCGAGGCCATGGACAGCATCATCGGCGACGACTTCGAGTTCGACGAGTCGAGCATCGAGACCGGAGCGACCGACGAGGAAGACAAGGGCGCCGTCTCCGACGTCGACGACGCTCCCGTCGTCAAGTTCCTGCACAAGATGCTGCTGGACGCCATCGGCGCCCGCGCGTCGGACCTGCACTTCGAACCCTACGAGCACACCTACCGCGTGCGCTTCCGCATCGACGGCGAGCTGCGCGAGATCGCCTCGCCCCCGGTCGCCATCAAGGACAAGCTGGCATCCCGCATCAAGGTGATCTCCCGCATGGACATCTCCGAGAAGCGGGTGCCGCAGGACGGCCGGATGAAGCTGAAGGTCAGCGCCGACCGCGTCATCGATTTCCGGGTATCGACACTGCCCACGCTCTTCGGCGAGAAGATCGTGATCCGTATCCTGGACCCGAGCAGCGCCCGCCTGGGCATCGACGCCCTCGGTTACGAGCCGGAGGAAAAGGCCCGCCTGCTGGAGGCCATCGCCCGCCCCTACGGCATGATCCTGGTGACCGGCCCCACCGGCTCCGGCAAGACGGTGTCGCTGTACACCTGCCTGAACCTGCTGAACAAGCCGGGCGTGAACATCTCCACCGCGGAAGACCCGGCGGAAATCAACTTGCCCGGCGTGAACCAGGTGAACGTGAACGACAAGGCGGGCCTCACCTTCGCCGCGGCGCTGAAGTCCTTCCTGCGCCAGGACCCGGACATCATCATGGTCGGCGAAATCCGCGACCTGGAAACCGCCGACATCGCCATCAAGGCCGCCCAGACCGGCCACCTGGTGCTGTCGACGCTGCACACGAACGACGCGCCGACCACGCTGACGCGGATGCGGAACATGGGCATCGCGCCGTTCAACATCGCGTCCGCGGTGATCCTGATCACGGCGCAGCGCCTGGCGCGCCGCCTGTGCGCCCAGTGCAAGCAGCCGATGGACATTCCGTACGAGACGCTGATCGACGCCGGCTTCAAGGAAGAGGACGTCGACGGCAGCTGGACACCCTACCGCCCGGTGGGCTGCTCCGCGTGCAACAACGGGTACAAGGGCCGCGTCGGTATCTACCAGGTCATGCCGATCACCGAGGACATGCAGCGCATCATCCTCGCCGACGGCAGCGCGCTGGAGCTCGCCACGCAGGCCAAGAAGGACGGCGTGAGGAGCCTGCGCGAATCCGGCTTGCACAAGGTCAAGCTGGGTCTCACTTCCCTCGAGGAAGTGCTGGCCTGCACGAACGAATAGAACAGCGCAAGTCGCACAGAGGAGCCCAGATGGCCACCGCAGCAACCAAGGTCAGCGAGTTCGTCTTCGAATGGGAGGGCCGGGACCGCAACGGCAAGCAGGTCCGCGGGGAGACGCGCGCCGCCGGCGAGAACCAGGTCATGGCGTCCCTGCGGCGCCAGGGCGTGTCGCCGACCAAGATCAAGAAGCGCCGCATGCGCTCCGGCCAGAAGATCCGGGCCAAGGACATCGCGATCTTCACGCGCCAGCTCGCCACCATGATGAAGGCCGGCGTGCCGCTGCTGCAGGCCTTCGACATCGTCGGCCGCGGCAACGCGAACGCCAGCGTGACCAAGCTGCTGAACGACATCCGCACCGATGTGGAGACCGGCACGTCGCTGTCGGCGGCCTTCCGCAAGTTCCCCCTGTACTTCGACAACCTGTACTGCAACCTGGTGGAGGCCGGTGAAGCCGCCGGTATCCTGGAAAGCCTGCTGGATCGCCTGGCGATCTACATGGAGAAGACCGAGGCGATCAAGTCCAAGATCAAGTCGGCGCTGATGTACCCGATCGCGGTGGTCGTGGTCGCGTTCATCGTGGTGACCGTGATCATGATCTTCGTGATCCCGGCCTTCAAGGAAGTGTTCACCTCCTTCGGCGCCGACCTGCCCGCGCCCACGCTGTTCGTGATGGCCGTGTCCGAATACTTCGTGAAGTACTGGTACATCATCTTCGGCACCATCGGCGGCGGCCTGTACTTCTTCATGCAGGCCTGGAAGCGCAACGAGAAGGTCCAGCAGTTCATGGACCGCCTGATGCTCAAGCTGCCGGTGTTCGGCCAGCTGGTCTACAAGTCGGTGATCGCGCGCTGGACCCGCACGCTGTCGACGATGTTCGCCGCCGGCGTGCCGCTGGTGGAAGCGCTCGACTCCGTGGGCGGCGCCTCGGGCAACTCGGTGTACGAGAAGGCCACGCAGAAGATCCAGCAGGAGGTGTCCACCGGCACCAGCCTGACCGCGGCGATGACCAACGCCAGCGTCTTCCCCTCCATGGTCCTGCAGATGTGCGCGATCGGCGAGGAGTCGGGCTCCATCGACCACATGCTGGGCAAGGCCGCGGACTTCTACGAGGCCGAGGTCGACGACATGGTGGCGGGCCTGTCCAGCCTGATGGAGCCGATCATCATCGTGTTCCTGGGCGGCCTGATCGGCGGCATCGTGGTGTCGATGTACCTGCCGATCTTCAAGCTCGGCCAAGTCGTCTGATGGGCGTCGGTGCGGGACTCGAGGCGGCGCTCATCGCCGGCCTCGTCGGCCTGGTGGTCGGCAGCTTCCTGAACGTCGTCGTCTACCGCTTCCCGAAGATGCTGGAGCGGCAGTGGGCCGCCGAGTGCGCGGAATACAGCGGCCAGGAGCCCAAGCAGGAGGAAACCTTCAACCTGCTGGTGCCGCGCTCGCGCTGCCGCCAGTGCGGCCACCAGATCCGCTGGTACGAGAACATCCCGGTCCTGAGCTGGCTGGCGCTGCGTGGCAAGTGCTCCAAGTGCGGCACCTCGATCGGCATCCGGTATCCGGTGGTGGAACTGGTGACCGCGGCATTCTTCGCGCTGTGCGCCTGGCGCTGGGGCATCTCGTTCCAGGCGGCCGCCTGGGCCGCCTTCGCCGCCCTGCTGATCTGCCTGTTCCTGATCGACATGGACACGTTCATCCTGCCGGACGACCTGAACTACACGCTGTTGTGGCTGGGTCTGCTGGCGTCCGCCCTCGGCTGGACGGTGCCGCTCACGTCGGCGGTGTGGGGCGCCGCGCTCGGCTACCTCGTGTTCTGGGCGATCTTCCAGGCCTTCAAGCTCGCGACCGGCCGCGAAGGCATGGGCTACGGCGATTTCAAGCTGCTCGCGGCGCTGGGCGCCTGGCTGGGCGCGGAGTACCTGCTGGCGATCGTGCTGCTGTCCTCGATCGTCGGCGCGGTCATCGGCATCCTGCTGCTCTTCGTGGGCAAGCTCGCCAACAAGAACATCCCGATGCCTTTCGGTCCCTACCTGGCGGGCGCGGGGCTGGTGTCCCTGGCGCTGAGCCCCTCGGCCGTTCCCGCGCTGCTGCCCTTCGCCTTCCCGTTCGGCGTGCGCTAGAGTTCGGGCGCATGGCGATGCGCATCGGGTTGACGGGAGGAATCGGCAGCGGCAAGAGCACCGTGCTCGGCATGCTGCAGGCCCTGGGCGCGGCGCCGATCGATGCCGATGCCATCTCGCGCGCCACCACGGCCGCCGGAGGCGCCGCCCTTCCCCACATCGCGCGCAAGTTCGGCCAGGAGTTCATCACGCCCGACGGCGCCCTCGACCGCGCGCGCATGCGCGAACGCGCGTATGCGCACCCCGAATCGCGCCGCGAACTGGAACAGATCATCCACCCGCTCGTGGGCGAGGAGATCGAGCGGCAGGTGCAGGCCGCCTTGGCGCAAGGTGCCCGCTGCATCGTCTTCGACATCCCGCTGCTGGTCGAATCCGGCCGCTGGCGCTCCCGCGTGGACCGCGTGCTGGTGGTCGACTGCGACCCCGTTACCCAGGTCGCGCGCGTGACGGCACGCAGCGGGCTCGCGCCCGAGGAAGTGCGCGCCATCATCGCCGCGCAGGCGCCACGGGCGCTGCGCCTGGCCGCTGCCGACGTCGTGATCTGCAACGAAGGACTCACGCTGGACGCACTTCGCGACCACGTCGAACAGGCCGCGCGGTCCTTCGGGCTATGATGCGGACGGTGACCAACGTCCGTCGACCCGTGCGCGCGTGATCCTCTACGAATATCCCTTCAACGAACGCATCCGGACCTATCTCCGCCTGGAACACCTGTTCCGCCGGCTGGGGGAACTGATTCCGCGCAACCACCCGCTGGACCACCACTACGCGTTGTCCACGATCTTCGAGGTGATGGACGTCGCCGCCCGCGCGGACCTCAAGTCGGACGTGCTGAAGGACCTGGAAAAGCAGAAGAGCAGCCTGAACGGCTACCGCGGCAACCCCGGCGTGGCCGAAGCCGTGCTGGACCAGGTGATCGGGCAGTTGGAATCCTGCTTCTCCGCGGTCAACGGCACGGCCGGCAAGGCCGGCCAGTCGCTGACCGAGAACGAGTGGCTCATGAGCATCCGCAGCCGCGGCGGCATCCCCGGCGGCACCTGCGAATTCGACCTGCCGGCCTACTACGCCTGGCAGCACCACCCCGCGAGCGACCGCCGCGCCGACCTGGAGCGCTGGGCCGGCACGCTGGCGCCGCTGGCCGAGTCGATCCACCTGCTGCTCAAGCTGCTGCGCGACTCGGGCACGGCGCAGAAGGTCATCGCCAATGGCGGCCAGCTGCAGCAGACGCTGCCGCAGGGCCGCACCTTCCAGCTGCTGCGCCTGCGCATCGATCCGGCGCTGGGCCTGGTGCCCGAGATCAGCGGCAACCGCCTGATCGTGTCGGTGCGGCTGATGCGCCAGGAAGCCGATCGCCTGCTGGCCAGCAACGAGAACACGCCCTTCGAACTCACGCTCTGCGCCTGAATCCCAGGATCATGGCCACGCGTGCAGACAAGCCGAAGATCGTCCGTTGCCCCACGTGCAGCGGCGACAGCATCTACGCCCCGAGCAATCCCTTCCGCCCCTTTTGCAGCGAGCGGTGCAAGAACATCGACTTCGGTGCCTGGGCCGCGGAGGACTTCCGCGTTCCCGATCCGGCGCCGCCGGATGACCTGCCTTTCGGGGATCCGAAGGAGCAATGACCCTCATCACTGCGAGAGGCTTGGGCGCTCGAAGGTCGGTGAACGCAGAGTGCGCAGAGGTTACGCAGAGGACGCAGAGAAAAACCATCTGGAATTTCCTCTGCGCACTCTGCGTAACCTCTGCGTCCTCTGCGTTCACCTCTCGGAGTGTGTAGCCCCCACGAACCCGCGCTCCTCCGCAAACCACCGCAACACCGGCACCGTCCCCGGTAACACCGGGTGAACCTGCACCCGCAACTGCTGCCACGCGCACTGCTGCCCTTCGTGCATGTGCAGCTCGCCGGCCCATTCGTAGACCTTGCAGAAGTTCAGCCGCACCAGCGCATGCGGATAGTCCACGCGCTCCACGCGCCAGGGATGCACCGGGCCGATCGTGACGCCGATCTCTTCCTGCAGCTCGCGCCGCAAGGCCGCTTCCACCGTCTCGCCGGGCTCCACCTTGCCGCCCGGGAATTCCCAATAGCCCTCGTACACCTTGCCGGGCGGCCGAGAGGTCAGCAGGAAGGCGCCGTCCTCGCGCAGCAAGACGCCGACGGCCACCTCGACCTCCTTGCGCTGCGGACCGCCCTCGCGAGGGCGCTCCGCATCCGCGACGAGGATGGGGCTGTCGCTCACGCGTGCCGCCGCCCCGCAAAGTCGCGCGCGAACTGATAGGCCACGCGGCCGCTGCGCGAGGCGCGCTCGAGCGCCCACACGAGCGCCTCCGCACGCGCCGCCTCGATCTCCGCCGCCGGCACGCCGAAGTGCGCCAGCCAGGTGGCGCAGATGTGGATGTACTCCTCCTGGCTGAACGGATAGAAGCTCACCCACAGCCCGAAGCGCTCGGACAGCGAGATCTTCTCCTCCACCACCTCGCCGGGATGCACCTCGCCGTCCTCCGTGTGCTTGTACGTGAGGTTCTCCTTCATGTACTCGGGCAGCAGGTGGCGGCGGTTGCTGGTGGCGTAGATCAGCACGTTCGGCGTCGAGGCGGCAACGGATCCGTCCAGGATCGACTTCAGGGCCTTGTAGCCCGGCTCGCCTTCCTCGAAGCTCAGGTCGTCACAGAACACCATGAACTTCTCGGGCCGGCCGGCGACCACGTCGATGATGTCCGGCAGGTCCACCAGGTCGGCCTTGTCCACTTCGATCAGGCGCAGCCCCTGCTTCGCGTATTCGTTCAGGCAGGCCTTGATCAGCGAGGACTTGCCGGTGCCGCGCGCGCCCGTGAGCAGCACGTTGTTGGCCGGATGGCCCTGCACGAATTGCAGCGTGTTGCGCTGGATCTTCTCCTTCTGCGGCTCGATCTCCTTCAGGTCATCGAGCCGGATCGCCGCCACGTGCCTCACCGGCTCCATCACGCCGTGCCCGCTGGAGCGCTTGCGATAGCGCCAGGCCACGGTCGCATTCCAGTCGGGCGCGCTCAGGGGCTGCGGCAGGATCGCTTCGATGCGGGACAGCAGCTGGCTGGCGCGCTCGATCAGCGCGTCGAACTTGTCATTCATGAGCGGTAGTCGGCGTTGATGGTCACGTAGTCGTGGCTGAAGTCGCAGGTCCACACCTGGTCGGCGGCAGCGCCGCGCCCGAGCACCACCCGCACCGTGATCTCGGCCTGCTTCATCACGCGCTGGCCATCCTCCTCGCGGTAGGACGGGTTGCGGCCGCCGTGCTTCGCCACATGGACGTCGTCGAGGTACAGGTCGATGCTCGCCTGGTCCAGGTCCTCGATGCCTGCATAGCCGACCGCGGCCAGGATGCGCCCGAGGTTCGGGTCGCTGGCAAAGAACGCGGTCTTCACCAGCGGCGAGTGCGCGATGGCGTAGGCGACCTGGCGGCACTCCGCGGTCGTCTTTCCGCCTTCCACCCGCACGGTGATGAACTTGGTCGCCCCCTCGCCGTCGCGGACGATCGCCTGCGCGAGAAGGCGCGCCACTTCCAGCATGGCCTGCTTCAGCGCACGGCCGGAAGCCGATTCGAAGTCGGTGATCACCGGGTGCCTGGCCTTGCCCGTGGCGATCACCACGAAGGAGTCGTTGGTGGAGGTGTCGCCGTCGACGGTGGCGCGGTTGAACGATCCTTCGGCCAGGTCGAACGCCAGCTGCGGCAGCAGGCGTGCATCGAGCTGCGCATCCGTCGCCAGGAAGCCGAGCATCGTCGCCATGTTCGGCCGGATCATGCCGGCCCCCTTGCTGATGCCGGTCACGGTAACCGTCGCGCCGTCGACCTGCACCTGCCGGCTGAAGGCCTTGGGCAGCGTATCCGTGGTCATGATGCCTTCGGCGGCCTTCAGCCACTGCTGCGGCCCGGCGTCGGCCAGCGCCGCCGGCAGCCCCTTCTCGATGCGGTCCAGCGGCAGCGGCTCCATGATCAC
>DATAGN010000646.1:0-18601 GCA_036263715.1 Ramlibacter sp. | reverse complement strand
TGTTGCCCAGCTTGTGTGCGGGGAAACACATGTGAGTGATATTGCCTTGCCGGTCCATCCGGGCGCCGTTCTTGCGACTGATTTCCCTGGCTTCCGTCCAAGCACTGTCAGGGGCTCTCGGCATTGCCGGCAATGTGCTTGCAATTGGCTCGTGCGCCCACAGGCCGGCACGGACCTCTTGAGCGAAGGCGGCAATAGGTGTTAGCGTCAAGAGGCCACAAACCACCGCATGTGGCACAAAGCGACACGGACTAATAGTCATGAACACGAACATTCCTCCTCGGATACTTGCGATCGTACTGATGCTGGCCGCCCACACAAGTATGTATGCCCAGGATGCGCCACGTGAGCAACCGCCGCCCTCGTCGAACTCCGTTGAACAGGAGCTTCGGACGTCAAAGCGACCGTTGCACCCCGCGTCTGCTGATCCGATAGACCCCAAGGTTCTAGATGACCGCTGGGGCCGCGCGGCGCTCCTGGCGGGGAACATGTACCAGACAAGAGATGCCGGCAGCGGTCAAGCAACGGAGCGCTACCGCTGGATAAAGCCGGGGTTGATCATGGAACGTGTCTTCATCGGCACGGACGGGAAGTCGACGATTTTCCACTGGGAAGCGAGCACTACGAAGGGAGGCGTCATCACCGTCAGGCTGGCTGGCATGGAGAGTCCATTTCAGGAGGGTGTGGTACAGGAAAACGGGGACCTTTACTTGTATTTCCCAGGTTTCTTGATGCGCAACCAGCCCGGACAGCTGATCTCCCCGCGCGACAACTTCGTACGGCTCGCTGGCGCCGTGTTTCGGAAGGTTGAGAATTCCGCAGCCTCTACCGAAAGCGCAGCCGCCGTGGAGCGTGAGGTAGCGCTGGAGGCAGCTGCGCCATTCCGCACGTGGGGTGTCCTGCGCTCGCTGGTGGGCAACGAGTACTACTCCCGCACCCGGCACAACGGAATCGTTATCGCGAAGTTCAGCTGGATCGAGCAAGGCAAGCGAATGCGCGTGAGCTACAGGGACATCACCGGCCGCGAACTGCCTGGATTCGACAGCATCATCGCCGACACGGGCAGCTTGCTGGAAATGTCGGGACCGTCGACCGACGGAGACCGCTTCCATGCGCGCCCGCGCCCGGATGGAACCCTCCTGTTTGAACTGCGTGGTCTCTTGAGCACCGTGCAGTCCCGTGGCATCTACCCGATCCAAGGTGGCTACAAGCTCGTGACCGCCAGCGGCGACCAGGTCGATGCAGCTTCGATCCAGGCAGCCAGCCCGTGGCTTGCATTGACCGGCGCCGATCGCAGCGCGCTGATGGAGCAGCATCGCACGTGGCACCAGCAGCGACAGGTGGAACTGGCGCGAGCGGAAGAGGAGCGCCGCGAAAGAGCAGCAGCTGCCGCAGCGCGGCGCGAGCAGGAGGCCGAAGAGGACGGCGGCGGAAGCGAATTGTTCGGGGCGCTCATGCTGGGCGTCCTCCAGGGCGTTGCGCAAGGCTACGCCGCGCGCAGCGCTCAGATGGTGAGCAACCAGGCGCTGGCGAATTCCATCCAGGAGCGCGAACGCGCTCGTCGCGCCGAGAGCGCGGCGCAGCGTGACGCGGAGCAGGCGCGCATCGCGCGGCAAAAAGAAGCGGATGCACGGCTTCGGATGGACGCGCAGCAGCAGGCACGCTTAGCAGCGCAAGCCCGGCAAGCCGAGGCGGACAGCCGTCGTGCTGCTACGGAAGCGCAGATCGCCCAGGACAGGGCGGCTCGTGCTCGTGTGGAGCAGCAGCGGCTGCAGTCAGAGGCGCAGCGCGTCGCAGCCGCCCCAATCCCTAGTCGAAGTGCCGAGGGGGAACGATCGGGGGGTGACGGTCGCTCGAGTGCTCCGCGCATGCTCAACTTCCAGGAAGCGGTAGTCGTCTGCCCCGACCGGCCGCGGGGTGACGTCTGGTGCAAGGGCCCTCAAAGGGAGCAGGGTATTGTCACGTTGGGCGGCGAACTCGATGGCCGCGGTTGGGCTTCGAACATGTGTGGCACGGACGTCGCAAACGTCCGGGATCTGGGGGTGGAGAAAGGCTTCCGAGTGTTCGGATGTGGCCGCGGGCTCCACCCGGACAGGTTGGGTCAGGACTACCACATGGATCGCGCCGCCGAACACGGGCTGGTGCTTCCCTTGCGCCGCACGTATCGCTGCGCCGACGACGCGAGGATATGTCGATAAGGCGGGCGGTGAGCTGTTCAAGTCACCACGCTCCGCGGCACAACTGCTGTCCCGCGCCAAACAACCTGCGCGGCGGGCTTTGCTAGCTACCGCCACCCGGAAGGAGGGCGGGTGAGCCGACACATGCCGTGATCTCGCCACCTGCAGCCGGAGCCGTCGCTCTGGCAGCGTTACCTGGGCGTCTAGCCTTGCCGTTCGCTGTCTTCCGCTGTTCCTTCTTGGCCGTCAATTCTTCAGTTCGCGCTCGACCTTCTTGCGGGAATTGCCAACGCTCTTGACCGCACGCTTGACGTCCGAAGCGCTGGCTCCGGTTTTCTTCGCCTCGTACTGCACTTCGTGCTTCTGCCCACCGGCGACACGGGAGCGGTCCTGGCCGCGGCCGCGGCTGGTTTGAGACTTGCTGGATGCCATGCTTGCTCCTGTTGTGGTTTCTCTGCGTGCAGATTGCCGCAACAGAGCGCGCCCCCCGCCGGATCTCGCCGCAACGGCCTGTCGGCGTGTGTCTTTTCGATAAGTGACATTGCCGCTGCAGCCACACCGGCCAAGGCTGTTATTCTATACAGTATGCGTGCAAAGGTCGTGCTCGAGCGTGATCGCGGTGAGTACATCCCCAGCTATGGGCCGAAAGTGGCAGCGACGGGGGACCTGCACTTGACGTACCGTACCAGTCGGAATCGGCGCATAGCGGTGCTGCAGTTGATCGCGGCCGACCGTCAGTGGCCCAACCTGTATGACCCCAAGCTGGTGGATCTGTCGGCGAACCGCCTTCGGTTCGTGGGGGCCGAGCGCGTGGGCAACGCCTGGCATGTGCAGGAGTGGATCTGCGAGCTGGTGTGATCAGCGATCGAATTTGAATCGCTCGGGCGGGACAGCACCTGGCCGGCGCACCTTGCGCCACACGTCGGTGCGTTCGCCGGGCGTATAAAGGCTGTCCTTGCGCTTGCCCACGATTCCCTCGAGCTCCAAGGCCACGGCATGCGCGAACAGCTGCTTGCCGGTGTCCGGAATGCTTTGCACCACCAGCAGCCCACGCCGCGGCTTCGGTGCGAAGAGGCGAGCCAAGCGCTTCTTCCGCTCGCTGTAGCCTAGGCCCATGACGCTGCGCCCTGACTGCACCAGCAGGTCGAAGATGCAGAACGCCACCGGGTCACATTCTGGATACCAGCACTTGCGCCGGGCCCTAGTTTGCAGGCGCTCGAAGTCCGAGCGTCCCATCGGATCGAGCACGCAGATCTCGCCGTCGACGACATGTGGAGACCGGCCGGCGTAACGAGCCAGGTCTCGGCAAACCTCGGGAAACCAGGTGGATGCGTCAAGGCCCTGCCGGGTTCTCAACTGGGGCGCTGCGCCGCCGCCGAACTGGGCCAGGATGCGCCAACCGTCGTACTTGATCTCGAAGGCCCAGTCCGAGGAGTCGAACGGCGGGTGCTTGCGCTTGTCGAGCAGCATCGGCCGCAGCGCTTCGAAAACAGGGGCTGGCGGGAGATCGGCGAGTCGCATGCTTGGGCGATTCTGCCTTCGCAGGGAGCGGAGCGCGTGCGGCGGTGCCGTAGGGGCCGATTCGGCGGCATCGAAGGCACGTCGAAACGACTGCAAAGCTGCCCGCGCAGTCCGATCTCCCACGACTGCACGTTGGGAGTCATCGCACTCACACTGGAGTCTCCCCCAAGTGGCGCGGACGCGAGACCGGAGGGTCTCTTCCTTCGGCTTCGCTGCTGGTATCCATGCGCGTGAGCGCGCGTGTTGGACAAAGCGCAGCGGCGACGCACCGGTGGCGTGGAACAGGTGCGGCACCTTGCGTTGGTAGCGGTGGATCGCCCAATGGTGGGCGTGCCCAGGGTGTTGATCGTGAACAGCACCTCGTCCTGTTCCACCAGATTGCGCATCATCTCCACCGCCTTGGGCGGGGCTGTATCCGTCTCGTAACGTTCAAGTCGATCCTGCGCCGACCGATAAGACGACATGCAGCTGCGTTGCGCGCGGAGCGTGTCCCTATGCTCCGCGACGCAACCCGTTGCTTGCCCGTCGGCGGCTCGCTAGCCCATTGAGCCGGGCGACACCGCAGGAGGGCAGGTCTGCCCCACATGCCGTGGCCCCCGGCCGTGCTGCTATCGAGCTAAGCGCAAGGACATCCCCGCTAGGCCGGGGATCAGGGCGCAGAGGCCAGATTGGCCCGACGCATTGTGAGCTGGTACTTTGCACTGTTGCCGAACCGTTCGATCGGGTCGGCGCCCAGCACCAGTTCGTCGGGGATGCTTTCGTTGTTCCCGCCCTTCCACTCAAGCAGCTCGTAAGTGCGCGGGGTTGCGTTGACTGCCAGAACGTCGCGTGAGACTACGCAGTTGCCTGCAGGCGCTATGCCGGAGTAGCGAACCTCGTAGCGATCCGTCCTGTCGTTGACGATGTCCGGAGTGCCGATTTGCACAATCCGCTCACGTGCCGTCGTCAAGCTTGGGACCCTATCACCCTGCACCACGGTGAACTGAAGCGACCATTCCCGGTACCGCTCGTCCGGGATGGTGCTGGTGGTCGTCGAACCGACTTGTTGCCGCACTCTGGACACCGTCGTCCATCCCGCGATCGTCTGGTTGACCACGAGCTTGGAGCCGAATCGTGGCACCCAGTAGGCCCGGCATTCCGCATCGTTGCGGGGCGCAACGGCCATGAAGGTCGCGGAAACGGGCAGAGTCGCAGATGCAGTGCTGGTTCCCATATTGGGACCAGAAGCGTTTCCGACGGCCGACCCGTTGACTTTGATTCGGTACACCCCATCCGGGGTTCCTTCATACGCGAGCAGCGTCACGGTGGCCGTGTCCGTGCCTTTCTCGATGGTGAGATCCCCACCGACTTCAACGCCGTAGGGGAGGTCCTCGACGGTCAGAGAGATCATCTCCGTCAGGAGACCAGGCTTGCGATTTGCACGGACGGTGAACTGGACTTGATTCGCCCGTGGAAGCGACAAGCTCGTTTGATCGATGCTCAAGGAAATCAGCGAGTCCGATGCGGGAGCGGTTGTTTGTCCCCCGGTACCTGGCTCCGTCACTTGCGGCGCGCTGCCAGTCGGCGTCGTTCCATCGCCACTGTCTCCACCTCCGCCACCACCGCAAGATGACAGGATGACAGCGGATGCAACAAGCACCAGTCCACGCATACTTTTTATTTCCAAGTTAATTGTTTTTCCATTGTTCGTTGTGACGGTTAACTGCAAGCGCAAACTAGTCTATTCCCAATGGCTCAACAGTTCGCACCTTCGGCGCAACATCACCCAATTGGCTGATAACACTTTCAGCCTGCTTTCCGTGGCCTCGACCTATGGCGCCAAGGCAGCTCGCGACGCCAGAAGCGTACGAGTGAACGTGATTGCGATTGAGGGGTGTCGCGCAAAGGCGCGCCTGGAGTTCTCCCCGAGGAGCGAATGCGCGGCAGACGCTTAGCATCGAGTGCTTCACGCAGCTGGGTATTCACCTGCCCTCCTATTCGTTGCGCCGTTCACGCACCGGCAGGAGTCTCCGCTGTTCACTCGAGCGTCGGCTACGCGGCCCGGCTGCTGGACGACATTCAGCCCGCTTTCTAGAATTATCGGGAGAAGCCACGGCTTCCTGCTGGCTCGTTGCCAGCCGTTATCCACACCGGCAGCCGCGATTGGGCACCGCGTTCTGAGCGCGGGTCCTGCTGCCGCACCACACCGCTGCCACGCGTCGCGGTGAAAAACACTTCCAATACACCAAGGAGCTTGCCCATGGCCAAGCCGCATTTCGCCATCGAGCGACCGCGCAAGATCCGCATCGCCATTGAAGGCTACGACCCGCAAGCGCGCGTCCAGGCGCAGCGGCGCAAGCAGCAGGAGCGGCGCCAGCGCCTTGAACGCAGTGCAGCCGCCATCCAGACGGCGCTGCCTGCCATCAAGGACGGCGTCGCAGCCCGAGCCGAGCTCGCACTGCCGCAGTCGTCGACGCCACGGCCGGTGGCACCCGCTGACGGCCTTGAGCAGCAGTTGCTTGATGCCTTCTTGAAACCGTAGCCAGCGCAACATCGCGCAGGTGGCCCCCGCTGCTGCAATGGCAGCGCGCAATGCCTCGCACCTGTCCCAAACCACGGCCACGCGTGCGCTCGAACTCTCCGTCCGAGCTGCACGTGTTGCGCTTCCTTCATCTGCGCGCCTGCGCGTGCGCAGCACCACAAGGACATTCATGCAAAACGCAAGAACCGAACCGGCGACCGCCTACGCGGGAGCTCCGCAACGAAACGCCAGCACCCCGGAGCGCCCAATGCGTGAACTGGTGCGCCTGCTGCCGTGCCTGCCAGCGACTGGAGCCACAGCGCCTCGGGAGCTCGAGGCTGGCGAGCTCCAGGCGCGGCTGGCCAGCAGCTGCGAAGCGAGCCTGCGCACCATCCACCTCGGCCTCGCCTCCCTCGGCCAGCTGGTCGCCCGCTGCTCCATGGAGCTGCAGGACGGAACCATCAGCACCGACGCGATCGAGAACCTGGGCCACCTCATGGCCGAACTGGGCGACTTGGCCAGCGAGTGCATGCGCATCGCGGGCGATTGCCGCAGCCGCACACCCGCCGGAGCATGCCTGCCATGCGCGAATTGAGCGCCGCTGCACTCTCTCCATCACCCGGCGGCAGCGCCTGCGCCGCTTGGACCGATGTCGAGCTCCTGGCCCTGTGGCTGCGCTCCGGCGCACCAGGGCAGCCCGCCGGAGTACTGGCGCAGGAGCTGCTCGCCACCTTCGGCGGACTGGCGGGCTTGCTGCATGCACCGGGCGAGCAACTGCCCGCCACCATCGGTGCCTCAAGGCGCCTGGCGCTGCAGGCAGTGCTCGAACTCGCACGCCGTGCGCTCGCCGAGCAACTGCGGCAGCGGGAGGTCTTTGCCTCTCCCGACGCTGTGAAGAACTACCTGCAGCTGCACCTGGCCGGCAAGCCGCACGAGGAGTTCGCCGTGCTGTTCCTCGATGCGCAGAACCGGCTGCTGCAGATGCAGGTGATGTTCCGCGGCACCTTGACGCAGACTTCGGTCTATCCGCGCGAGATCCTCGCCGAGGCTATACGCACCGGTGCCGCCGCGGTGATCCTGGCGCACAACCATCCGAGCGGTACCGTGCAGCCGTCACGCGCGGACGAGGCTTTGACCCAGACCCTCAAGGCTGCACTGGCCCTGGTGGACGTGCGTGTGCTGGACCACATCATCGTGGCACCCGGCGCCGCCCTGTCGATGGCCGAGCGCAGTCTGCTGTGAGGCTCGGGGCAGCCTGACGGCGCCCGATGCCAAACCTTTTTGCAGCTCTTTCGCCGACGCTTCTTCACGGACGCGCCGGCGGCAGGAGCCGCGGAGATGCTGCACCACTTGCGAAATGCCCCTCGTCCGGCGATTCACGCACTGCGGCTAGCAGCCGCTGCCTGCGACCGCGCGGCGCGTCTGGGCGCGCTTCCTGCGGCGATTCGCGCCAGCCGCTGCATCACGACTTCCGACGATTCGCACCAGTGGCGCAGCAAGCGCCGTGGCAGCTGCTTTTGCAGCGCCTGGCCGAAAAGGGCAGGCATGTCGGCCGCCGGCAGCAGAAGGAAGTCCATGGGCTGGTAGAGGGCCCGCATGCGCGCGACCAGCACGTGCTGCACTTCACCTGTGGCGCGGCTGCGCTCAAGCCGCCAGTGCGCATCATCGATGGGCCACATCAGGCGCACCCGCACGCGCGTGTCCCAGAACGTGAGCACGTTGTTGCGCACATCGAAGCCGGCGGGCCACCCGGCAGCCACCACCGCTGCGCACAGGGCCTGCCCGAACACCGACGTGTGCTCCCGCATCTGCTGCGGGCTGCCCAGGCTGCGGCGGTGGGCCTCGCGGGCGCCGGCATGCTCCAGGGGCAGGGACAGCTGCTGAGGAGAGCGCCTTCTGCGAGGCTCGCACACCTCGCGCACAGTTGGCGCCGCTTCCTGTTCCAGTCGCGCCGCCAGCGCACGCCAAGTCGCATCGTCGATGATGCGCGGCACCGTCCCAACGATCCGGGTGGGTGTGGTCTGGATCACCCGGGCCCGCGTGCCGGTGGCGCCCCAGGTGAAGTTGCCGATGAGCGCTTCGTGCCGCAGCAGGATTCGGATGCTGCGCGGCGTGACCGCCTTGCCTTTGGCCGTGCGCCATCCTTCGGAGCGCACGAGGGCGGCGACCTCTTCCAGCTGCAGGCCAGCGAGGTACGCCTCGCAAATGCGCCGCACCAACGCCACCTCCGCCTCCGGCGCCAGCACCCAAGCGATGCGATCGGTCAGCGCCACCTTGCGCTCGCCGTGCACCAGGAGCTTGCGCCGCTGGCCGTCGGCGGAGACCGAACAGCGCCGGTAGCCCAGGGGCGGCAGGGCACCCATGTGAAATCCCATCGAGAGCACACGCTGCTGGCCAGCGTGCGCCTTGGCGGCAAGCTCGCGGCTGTACTCGGCCGCCATGACGCGCTTCATGCTCTTGAGCAGCACATTGGCCGAGGTGAGGGTGTTGGCGAACGCCTCGCCGACGTAGCTCACCTGCACGCCATGCAGGCGGCAGTGGTACTCGTAGTACGCCGAGGCATCGGCATCCTGGAAGCGCCCCCAGCGGCTGACGTCGTAGACCAGGATCTCGCTAAAAGGCGCTCCCTGCGCGACATCGCTCAGGAGCTGCTTGAGCCCTGGCCGGTTGGAGAGCGCCAGGCCGCTTCGGCCTTCATCTTCGTAGCTGCGCACCACCTCCAGACCTTGGCGGGCCGCGAACGCGGCGATGGCCTCCTTCTGGGTTAGGGGAGACAGATCCTGCCGGTCGGTGGACATACGGATGTACTGCGCAGCGCATCGCATCGGTGCAGCCATGGGACTTCTCCTGCAAGGGATTAGGGGGCGAACAGGGTCGCACCTGCAGCCCTCCACGGCAACGCTCACGCAGATCCTTGGAAGCCAAGGCTGCACAGAGCGGAGCGCCGCATCGACCGCGCGCCGCCCCCCCCCCGCCGCGTGAATTTGGTGTGCCGCACATGCGCTACGGCATTCGAGAGGCGCGTATCGCATGAGGTCGTCCCGGGATCGAAAAACGGACACTTTGAACTGACACTTCGTACCAGTTAGATTTACATGAGACGCTCCGGCGTCGTAGGTGGCTCCTTGGACAACAAAGGCGTGGGCGAGGCACAGCGCGGGAGATCGCGCGGCGTCTTGCGCTCTGATCATGTAAATCTAAGTTGATCTGTACGCCGAGGCGCACGTAAACTCCCTCTCATGTCCGAAGCCCTCGCCGCTACCAGCCCGCGCTTTGCGATCTTTCGCGCCTGGGTTGGCGCGCAGCAGGCCAGGGCAGCTGTCTCCGGCAAGCGCCGGGACCAGTTCTCCGAGGACACCGCCCGCATCTACGCCTCGCTATGGCGGGGATGGCTGCAATGGCTCGCCGAACGCGGGCGGGAGTGGACCGAGGCCAATGCCGCCGACATCGCCGCCTTCCTCGATGGCCCGGCACCCGCACCGGAAGAACGCCGCACCCGTGCGCCCATCCAGCCGAAGAAGATGGCCAAGTACACGCAGCAGCGCTACTGGCGCGTGCTGCAGGCCGTCTACGCGCACGCGGTCGTCAACGGCCTGCTGTCCGCCTCCCCGTGCACCGGCGTCGCCGACAAGCCGCGCATGACCGCCCGCGCGCAGACGCGGCAGCTGCTGCCGCCGGGTGTGATCGGGCTGCTGCGCGATCCCATGGAGCTGGAGCGCTTCGTTCCGCTGGAGCACCAGGGCCAGTGGTGGGTCTTGCGCGACCGCGCGGCAGTGGCCTTGGCTGCGCACTGCGGCCTCTCGGCGGCGGAACTGATTGCCCTGCGCGGCGCCGATCTGCGCGTCGGCCGCCAGATGCTCACCACGCGCAGCCCGCAGCTGCGCGGCCTGGAAAGCCAGCCCGCCTGGGTCGACCTGCCCGCGCGCAACGGACGCCCCGCCCGCAGCCTGCGGCTGCCGGAAGTCTGCATGTCGGTGCTGGAAGCGTGGCTGGCGCGCCGCGCCGAAGTGCTGCAGGCACAGGCCCGCGACTTTGCGGCGCAGGGGCACAAGGCAGCCGCACCGACGCCGGCCAATGCCCCCTTGCTGCTGTCACGGGAAGCGCCGACGGGCCGGCCCCTGCCTGCGGTGGACGCACCAACGCTGTACTACGGCTTTCGCAAGTGCCTGGTCGCAGCCATGACGGAGGCCGGCCATGATCTCGAAGCCGGCTACGTCGCCCGGGGTCCGTCCATCCTACGCAACTCGGTGATCGCCCACTGGGCGGCAACGGTCGGGCCCGAAAGCGCGGCGCAACTGGCCGGGCTCAAACCTGCTTCGTTACGGGCAGCGGCGGGCGCCGGCGCATCGAAGCCGTCCAGGAAATCGCGTCAGCCCACTCACGAGCTCTCGCCGTCCGACTGAGGGCCAGGGTAGGCGAGGACCGACTGGTCACTGCTGGCAGTGGGGTTGCCCCGGCGAGCCTGCGTGTTCCCAGGCCATGCGCAGGATCTCGCGCGTCGCCGCCACCCGCTCCGACAAGGTGCGCGGCTGCGGCCACTCGCGCAAGTCCAGCAGGTCCACCATGGCCTCCAGCAGGCCTTCGTGTTCCGGCTGCGGCCGCACCAGCGCGACGTACAGCTGCGGGTGCACCTGCCGCAGCTTCAGCTTCAGCAGATGTCGTCCGTAGACGGTACCGCGCAACCAGTGCGGCGCGGCGGCCGTCAGGGCAGGGTGCTGCCGGAAATCGGCAGCGCGAAATCGGCAAGCATTCAGCTCGGACATGCAGGACCTCCTCGGCGCATGGTTGCCTCCAGCCTTGCACGGAAATGAGCCCTGTCAAGGTACGAACAGTGCGATCAGGCGTCAGATCTCCTGCAGCAGCCGCACAAGCGTGCGCCACGCGGGTGGCGAGCCGCAGGCGGCCAGCTGCTGCAAGGCGGCCAGCAGCCGCTCCAGTTGCACCAGGCGTTCCCGCAGCGCCTGCTGGTACTCGCGGTCACAGATCTCGTCCACCGAAGCAAGCAGCATGTCGCGCGGTCGCGCTCCTCTTGATCGCGGAACTGCTCGCGGACGGCAGCGGCGGCATCTCATTGCTACGCTCTCGCCTCAGGACAGCGGCGGCACCGCTGCCAGGAAACCCACCTGCAGCCGCGCCCGCGTCTGCCGCGCCGCGTCTTCGCTCAAGGCAGCGCCGCCCACCTGAGGCGCATCCGTCGGGCTGGGCTCGCTCCCGCCGCTCGCTGTCGACAGCGGCTGCAGCATGCCGGCGGCCCGGACCGTTGCCAGGGACCGCGCCAGCCGCGCCTGCGCCAGCAGCTCACGTCCACGCAGCGTTGCGGGCATGGCCGCCAGCCAGCCATAGAGCTCCTGCATGTGCTCGTCCACGGACACGCGGATCTGCAGGCGCGCGACCCGACGGCCGTGGGCCTGGCCTTCACGAGCAGCACGCCTTTCAGCCGCCATGGCGCTCGCCCAGGAGCACTTCGCCACAGGCGTGGAAGCCCCGCACGTTTGAGAAGATCGGGTCCTCGTCGATCTCCAGGGCGGGCTCCAACTCCGGCATGGTGCGTGCCAGGTAGGCGCGGTACAGGCCGGCGCCCCCGCCCGTGAGCAGCACCCGCCGTACCGCATCCAGCGGCCCGGTGGATTCGAGCATAGCCTTGAGCGACTCCTGCAACACGGCCTCCACGGCAGGCCAGTACGGCTGCAGCGGCCACTCGCGCGCGCCCACGCGCAAGCTGGCAGCACCGCTGCGCAGTGCGCGGTCGATCGCCTCCACCACCTCGTACTGGTGGCGCCAGCGCGCATCGATGCAGTCGGCCACCGCATACGCGCACTGCAGCATCGCCTTGGGATAGGCGCCCGAGCGTTTCCAGTTGGGCTGCTGGCCATGCGCCATGAACCAATCCAGCGTTCCGCCGCCGGGGTCGACCACCAGCGTCCACCCTTCCAGGTTGCTGCGCACGGCGCCGAAGTGACACAACGCCCCGTGCGGCTGCACCATCACGTGCACGCGCTGCACCGTCACCCGCCGCGAAACGCCGGCTTCATCGCCCACCACGTGCGTGTCACGCATGCGCTGCGCCAGACGTGCAGCGTGCCGGGCGTAGTTGTTCAGGGGCAGGCCGAGCACCAGCAGCTCGATGACGAAATCTTCTGTCGCGCCGGCGTGCTGCGCCATGTAGTGCAAGGCACCGAGCGTGAGCGCGTGGTACTTGTCGCTCGCGCAGTAGTCCGGATCGACGGGGCGGGGCTCGCTGCCGCTGGTGTGAAACACCGCCGCCGGTCCCACCGCGTACCTCACCCCGCCCACGGACACCGCACAGGCGTCAGCGACAGCACTGCCACCTGCAGCCGCAAGCGCGACGCCGGCGAGCTGCGGTGCCAGCGCCGGAAACAGCCCCACGTCGATGACGTTGCTGTCTCCCACCCGCTTGCGGCCCCTGGTGTACTTCACGTTGAAGTAACCCACGTCCACTGCCCGCACGCCCACGGCCGTCACGTCGTCATTGCGCTTCATGTCTGCTCCCCGCACGCACCTGCGTGCTCGCGGCGCAGTGTCCGCACTGGGGCGTGCCGGAGCAAAAGGGCAGGGCCAGTTGGTGGCGCCCGTGCGCCTGCTGTGTGACAGGCACCCGCGCAGCGAGCTCGCCGGCCTGCTTCCGAGGGAGCAATGGCACCCAGGTCACTGCGGCGCGCTAACTGCGTGCCAGCTGTGGCAGCTCGCAACGCAACAGAGGCGTTCTCGCACTGCTCTGGACGGCGTACGCGCGATGCCCCCTGTGCGGGCCGCTTTCAACACCTGATCCCACACAGAGGAACCCCCCAGGTCTGGTGCCAGGCGGCCACCCGGGCGATTTCCGTTCCTGAACCACCCCTGAACCGGATGTGGAGACCCCGCGCGCTTGACCCCCGGCCGCGCCTTTGCGACAGTGCCCGTGCGTTCTTCCTTGCGAGGAACACGAAGGCCAAAAGCCTTCCGAGCTGGCCCCCAGCGTGGGCACTCCATCACCAAGACCACCGCGTCCTTGCCGCCGGCTGTAGCCAGTCGGAAGTGGTACCCCTCCCGGGTGCCCGCAAGCAATCTCTCCCGGCCTGTTCAGGCTTGCCGCCAGCCGCTTTCGCTACGGAAAGCCGCCGCGTGTGCGCGTCTTCGGACGCATCTGGCAAATCTTTTCCGTTCCCTCGTGCGTCGCCTCTGCGCGCGCCCCCCGGCCTGGTTGCCGGATGCCGCAAGGCATTACGGTGCAGCAGCCGCGACGCACTGGGCGGGCTTCCCGAAGTAGGAGCCCGAAAAGGAGCTGGATGAGGAGCGCGACAAGCGCTCCAGGGTTGGCCGCCCACAACAAAGGCCCCGCCGGACCACCGGCGGCACCCCCTGGGATGTCCTTTCGGCATCCCGGAGGCCCTCCGCCAGGAGGGCGGTCACGCGGCGGCTTCGGCCGTGCGGCAGGAGAGATTGCTTACGTCGCCTTTTGTACTTCGATGCACGCCCACCACCACCCGTAGCCATCGCGCGCCGTCCCGAGTGCTGCGCACGCACGCTTTCTTTCATCGAGGAGATTCCATGCAAGTACTCGCTGTGGCGCGCAGCGCCGTCGCCGACTCCGCCCGGGCGCAGGTGAGCGCCGCTCGCGGGCAGGGCAGCCATCGCGCTCTCTTCGAGCAGGCCTGCGACCGCCACCGCGGCAACCCGCAGGCGCAGTTTTCCGCCTACTTGGCCGAAGCGGTGCTGCCCGCGGCCACCGGTCGGCGCCGGCATGTGAGCGACAAGACACGCACCGACTATGGCGACACGCTCAAAGCCGTGCCGCGCCTGCTGCGCCGGTTGCGGCGTCCACTGCAAAACGCCAGCGAGTTCGGCCGCTCGCACGTGGTGGCGCTGGTACGCCACTGGGAGCAGCAGGGACACGCCGAAGCCACCGTCCAGTGGAGGGTGAGCCTGCTGCGGCGCTTTTTCACCCTCATCGGAAAGCCGGAAGTGCTGCCCGCGGGCGCCGCCTGGCACGCCATCCTGCAGGCCCAGGGCATCACCACCGGCACGCGGCGGCGCTGCCAGGTCGCCATCGAGCCCAAGGGCTGGAGCGATCGCGGCATCGATGCACCGGCGCTGCTGGACGCCATTCGCCTGCACCACCCCGTCGTGGCCAGCCAGCTGGACCTGAGCCTGTGGTTCGGGCTGCGCAAGAACGAAGCGCTGCAGATCCGCCCCCGCGAAGCCGACCGCGGGGGGCAGCTGCTCGTCATCGCCGGTACCAAGGGAGGCAAGCCCCGGGCCGTGGACTTCAGCGCCGATGCCGCAATCGCCCGGCAGCAGCGACATGTCCTGGATCGCGCCAAGCAGTGCGCGGCCGACCATCCGCGGGGCATCCTGGCGCTCCCAGGCCTCACCCTAAAGCAGTCCCGCGACCACGTGAACTACGTGCTGCGCAAGTTCGGGATCACTCGCAAGGGCCTGGGCGTGACCCAGCACGGCCTGCGCCACCAGTTCGGATGCGACTTCTACGCGCAGGTTTCAGGGCTGCCCGCTCCGGTGCTCGCCGCCGCACCGGCGGCCGCCTACCGCCGCGATCCAGATGCCCTGCTTGCCGCGCGCCGCCTTCTCAGCCGCCAACTGGGCCATGAACGCACCAGCATCACTGCCGCGTATACGGGCTCGGTCACCCACCTGCAGCGCGCAGCGCAGGCGCGCGTGCGCGACTGGCGTGATGCCATTTCAAGCGAGGGTGCCCAGTGGAAGGAGCGGGGGGTACGCCAAGCCTGGGTCGGCGCGCTGTCACCAGTGCTCGGCGAACCCGTGCACCTGTTCCTGCGCATGGCACACGGTGCTTGCGACCAGCCGGCATTGCTCGAGGAGATCACGCGCCTGGCCGCACGCCTGGCTGCCGCCACGGGTTGCTGCGTGATTCCGCTGCGCGTGCAAACCACAGAAGAGGCGCCGGAACACGCCGTTCAGCTGCTTCCCTAGAGCGGCAGGACACCCTGCTGCTTCGAACGGCGGTCGCGAAGAGCAGGTGATCACCGAACTCACCTTTATCAGACGCGTTTCAAGCGGCTGGAGTTGGGCATCACCCAGCCGCCTTGGACCCGCAAGCGAACGATGCCAATCGAATGCAGTTCGACATGTAAGCGGCAAGCGTGAGAACTGTCCGCACAAGCCAGTTCTGAACGCGCGCTGTAGCCACACGGTGCAAGCCCGCACTTGGACGGCCCAGCACCTTCTGCCGAGAGCCAGGCGCGACGCGCTTTCAGCATTACGTGAAAAGCGACATGTATAGCTCCACGCTGTACGGGGGTTAATTAAATCGGGTGTTCGCAATCCTCTCGGCTGGTTTCTGAACACCGCTGGCTCCCGTGCGGTGGGCCCCCTCGATGGTGTCCCCAGACCAGTCGAATCGCGCTGCCGTTGGCTGCCTCCAGTCCTTGGGAGCGGAACGCTTGACGCTTGGTGGCACTGGGTCCCCACCGGTGGCGATAACCCCGCCCGCGTCTTCCGCCCACCCCCACCCCATCTTGCGACGAACGGAGAAAAGCAGGAGATGCGAGCGCCGGGCGCCGGCTCGCCCAAACGCGATTCGATCGCGAGCCGCCGCGCCACATTCACTCCGGCCAAGGCAGACATTTTCCAGCGGACTCAAATTCCAAGGGTCAGTTCTGCCACCAAAGCAACCAATGCACCAACCACGCAGCTGATTGAATCAGCCAAGTACCACCGTTCTGAAGCGCAGGACAGAGCGACCAGCGGAGACTTCGGAGCTCATACGCTCACATCGCGTAAGAACGCGCCTACGAAGCAACAGGTGGGTAAAGAAGTTATGGGCAAGTTCCAGTATTTACGATCCGCGGCAACTTGTTGCATGCATGACGGTTTAGGGGACTCATGGACTTCGGGCGCCGAGGAGTGGCGTCTTCATCGGAGAGTAACGCATCCCGCCTTAGTCGTGAACGAACCCAGGAACTAGCAGCAAGCGAGATCGCGTGGCGCATCCGGATAACCTGCTCTCATCACTAAGGATAAGCCCTTGTCGACCTCAAAGCGGAGCGGAACGCCGGCGCAGGGAGCTGCGAAAGTGGTTGCGGTTGCACTGCTGCTCATGTTGCTGATGGTTTGGATTGCCGCTCCGCTGGGCCTCACCACACGTCCTGAATTGGAGCTTTTGCAAGCCATACGTACAACTGGCGTGACTGCAGGCACGAGCACGGCGAGCATCAGGTTACCTGCACATCGGATTTGCCTTCTCGCCTTCTACGTGTCACGGGACAAGCTTGAAGCCGCGTTGGGTCGGCGTCTCACCTTCAAAGAACGGCTGCATTGGACGTTTTACGGTACGGAGGCGGACAACATAAACCTCGTCGCAACGATCGCTGGCGGCGAACTCCAAACGTTGGCGAAGTTCCACCACTCCGACTTCCTCGGCGGGGACACATCGTTCCGCCAAGGCTGTGTAACTGGTTCGACTCTCGTCCTGCGGACGACGCCGGCCCCATACGGTCGGGCATACCAACTCACCATTGAGGACTAGCATGACCGACAGGCTGAACATGGGCCAGCTCTGGAATGCAGCACGGACGGGCGAAGCGCTCGCACGCGAGCGGGGAATTCCACCCGGTCAGCCGACCAACTCATTTACACATGCTTTTTTTTCGGCGTACATCACGAACCACTACAGCGAAAACGCCGCCCGGGTCTTGGGAGATTGGCGTGAGCGGGTTGGAGGTAACTCGGAACGGGATCGCAACGTCGACCTGTGGAACAACGGGCAGGGCCGGGAAGTCGGCCGGAACCTGCCGCTGAACACGCCGGTTGGGGCCATCGCAGACGCGGTGAAGCAGCGGATGGACAGCGGTGGATTGGTCATGAACAAGAACGATCCCCGAGTGGACCCGCAGAGCTTCCCACGTGATCTGCTTCCCGGAGGAATTTCCGGGTCAATGAACAACTGGGGGCTCTTCGATCCGATGGGCAACCCCGTAAGCGGCGACGTTAATGCTGCCTATAGTGCGGCGCGCAACTGGTCCCCACCGCAGGACCCTCTGGTGCTGGATTTGAATGGCAACGGCATTCAGACCGTGGGGCTCGACGGCGCCAGCTCCGTGCTCTTCGATCATGACGGGGACGGCGTTCGTACCGGAACCGGATGGATCGCTGGCGACGACGGAATCCTCGTACTGGACCGCAATGGTAATGGCGCGGTCGACTCTGGACGGGAGCTGTTCGGGGACAACACCCCGCTTCCCGACGGCTCCGTCGCCAGCAACGGTTTCGAGGCATTGGCGCAACACGATACGAACGGTGACGGTCAGATTGACGCACAAGACCCGACCTTTCACTCACTGCGCGTTTGGCAGGACTTGAACCAGAACGGCGTCAGTGAAGCGAATGAACTGAGGACCCTTGATGCGCTCGGTGTCAGAAGCATTGGCGTTCAGGCAATCAGCACGAACATTTGGCTGGGGAACGGTAACACGCAGGTTTACAGCGGCACTTTCACTCGCACCGACGGCACCTCTGGTCAGAGCGGGTCGGCGGAGCTGACCGGCAGTCTGCTGCTGGCCGCCAACCATTTTTACCGCGAGTTCACCGACGACCCCTTGGTGACCCCGACAGCCAGAGCGCTGCCGCAATCTGGGGGGAGCGGTTCAGTTCGGGATCTTCGGGAAGCGATGAGTCTCGGAACCAACGCTTCCCAGGAGCTGCAGACTGTCGTCGCCCAGTTTTCATCGGCCCAGGAACGCGACGTCCAGCGAGGCTTGCTGCCAACGCTGATACATGCATGGGCGAGCACCAGTTCAATGCCGCCTGGCATGGAGCGGTTCGGCGCGCCGAGCGGTTCTACAGGCCCAAACAGGAACCGGGCGGATGCAGTGGCGCAGTTCGCCAGCGCCTCTCCTGGGCTGTATGAGCAGATCACGACACTGGAGCGCTTCAACGGTGACGAGATCTTGGAGCAGCTGCTCGTCTTGCACAGCGGTTCGACGTGGGACCCGTATCTGCACCAGTGGGTCGGGTACAGCTACTACGTCGTCCAAATCAGTGGCGCCCAGCAGGCGTTCCTGGATGCAGCTTGGCGGTCGCTGGAGGAGTCGGTGTACGGCTCCCTCGTGATCCAAACCCGGCTGGCGGAGTATTGGGCTGCCGTCGACGTCCTCATTGACGGCGACAGCATCAGTTTCGATCTCACCGCTTTCGAGGCGTTGTTGAATGAAGCTCGCGCGGCGAACGAACGTGAGGCTACGTGGGATCTGTACGACCTCAACAAGTACGGGCATGACAGGCTGCTGGAAGTCGGCTTTGACGGAATGGAAACGCTGCGGGAGTGGATGGCTGGTCTTCCTGCCGGATCCACGCTTCGGTCCGAGCTTGCGGCTGGGGGGCTGATCCATGGGGCCGGCGTCGCCAGCGATGCAGCGGAGCTGTATCT
>DATAGN010000645.1:0-5121 GCA_036263715.1 Ramlibacter sp. | reverse complement strand
CCGGCCGGGTGCGCTGAAATCGTTCGGTACGGGCTTGCGGTGCGTGAACATGCTTTTCCCCCTGTGCTGCGAACCAGCCTCGCACGGTGCGCACGGCCGCGGCGCAGGAACTGCGGCGCTTGGCGCGTCGGAGCGCGCCCCGCCGCCTTGTCGCCCCGTCCCGCGATCAGCTGTTCCAGTCGTCCCCGCCTACATCCCGGCGCCTCCGACTGGGCTGCATCGTCACGGTCGAGTTGCTCTCGGCGTTATCGTTCGACCATGGTCGGCCACCTCCCACCGTCCGGCTGTCGGCCCGCTCGCGCGGAATCCGTAGGAGGAGGTGGCTCGGGCGCAGGAGTCCGCTAGCGCACGGTGTCGCGCGCGACGCGGGCCGGCAGGCGCTTGAGCATCCAGCGGATGGCCATCGGCACCAGCACGATGTCGTCCACGATGCCGAGGCCGGGAATGAAGTCCGGCACGATGTCCAGCGGCGAGAACACGTACAGCATCAGCAACGCCGTGCCGAGCTTCAGCCAGCCCGGCGCCCCCGGATGGCGCAACGCGAACCAGAGCTGGCGGGCGTCACCGCGCACCACGGACCAGAGCAGCGTCAGGCGTTTGAACATGGACTTGTCTTCCTTCCGGTCATCGGCCCCGGCGGGGCCTTGCGCACGCTACATGCTGCCGGTGGCGGCGTCTGCAAGAGCCACGGGCCCGCGCGAGGTCTTGGCGGCGACACAATCCGCCCCATCGTGAAAATTCGCGCACTTCCGGCGCTGGGCGCCGTGTTCCTCGTCATCGTCCTGGGCGTGCTCGCCTGCGAATTCGGATGGCGCTGGCAGCACAAGCTGCTCAAGCCGCAGGCCGTCGCACCCGGCGGCCGCCTCGTCGCCGAGGTGCGGCAGCTGCCCGACCCGCGCGACGCCACGGGCGTGTTCCTGCGCGAAGACCGGGCGTACCTGCGCGCCTTCGAGGCGCGGCTGGTGTTCACCGGCGAGTGCGACCAGGTGGAGACGCGCTGGTTCGGGCCGCGCCGGCTGGTGATCGACTGCGAGCTGCGCTCCGGGGAGCCGCGGCTGCTGCAGGACATGGTGGATGGGGTGGTGATCGAGCTCGTGGTGCAGCGGCGCTTTGCCTGAAGCAAGCCGCGCTTCATCACAGCCCACCAGCGCTACTGGCCCGAGGCCGGCGCTTCATGGCGCGTCGGCGGCCGCGGTGCCCCGGCCCGCGAGGTCGCGCTCCATCGCGGCAATCCAGCCTTCGCCATCCTCGTAGCTGCGGAACCAACCCGGCGCGGACACCATGGCCTGCGGCGGCGCACCGTCCGGATGGAGCTTGGACACGCAGACCCGCGCGGCGGCCAGCCCGCTGCGCTGCAGGGCCGCAATCACCGCCAGCCTTTCGGCGGGGGGCAGCGCGGCAAAGGGGATGTGCTTCATGCAGTCCGTCCTCGGTTCTCGTTGGGGCGGATTCTGGCGAGGCGCTTACCCACTTCTGTGTCAGGGATGTAAACGCAATCCCCCACGGGCCTTGTGCGGACTTTTGACCGCATTTCGCGAAACGGGCCGGTCAACCCCAGCCCGGAAGCGCACGATCCAGCGCGGCGCGCATCCGGCGCACGTGCGAGCCGTCCCAGTACAGGCGTGCGCAGCGCGGGCAGCGCCGCACCGGGCCGGGCAACTCGCGCACGCCCTCGGGCAGCAACGGCAGCGCCTCGTCGCGCGCGAGCGCCTGCAAGGGCTCGTTGCACAAGAGGCACCGGACGAACAGCTGCGGGGGCGGCGTCAATCCCAGTTCAGCGATGACCGCCTTGAGTTGTTCCAGGGGTGCGTCGTCCCGCACTTCCACGGCACGCACCGGTTTCAACTCGCGCAGCAGGTGGCGGTCGCGCGTGACCAGCACCCGGCCTTCTTCATTGGCGCGCCGGACCAGCACCGGGTCGGACAGCGTCATGTCATGACTCGTGTCGTAGCCCAGCACGCGCAGCCAGCGCGCCAGGCGGCCGAGCATCGCATCAGCCGCGAAGCGCGGCGGCCCGTTCACGGCAGGGCCTGCAGCGCCGGTGGGCGCCTGGTGTTCCACGGTGCGATGTGTTCGAAGTCGCGGGCCAGGGCCAGCACGCGCAGGTCGGCGCGCGGCGGCCCCGCCAATTGCAGGCCCATCGGCAGCCCGCCGTCGTTGAAGCCCACCGGCACGCTGGCCACCGGCAGCCCCGCCATGGTGAACGGCGTGACGATCTCCATCCAGCGGTGGTAGGTGTCCATCGCCACGCCGGCGATTTCGGTCGGCCAGTGGATTTCCGCGGGAAAGGGAAACACCTGCGCGCTCGGGGCGGCCAGGTAGTCGTACTTCTCGAACAGGCGCTGGAACGCGTGGTACACCGACGTGCGTTGCACGGAGGCCTCGAACACCTGCGCGCCCGTGAGCTGCAGGCTCTGCTCGACTTCCCAGCGCGCCTCGGGCTTGAGCTTGTCGCGCAGCTGCGGGTCCGCGTACAGTGCCCGCAAGCCGCCGGCCGTCAGCATCTGGCGCAGCGTCAGCCACGCCCGCCAGTTCACGTCGCGCGGCACGTCCAGCGTGCAGGGCTCCACCTGCCAGCCGGCGGCCTGCAGTTGGGCGAGGCCCCGCTCGCACAGCGCGCGGATCCCGCTTTCGAGGGGCAGGTCGCTCCAGATGCTGCCCAGCCAGCCGATGCGCTTTCCCGGCGTGCAGCCGATGGGATCGTCGCCGGCCGGATCGGGCAGCGGCTCGCCCAGCGACAGCGGCGCGTGGCGGTCCCACCCGCCGATCGTGCAGAGCAGGCGCGCCACGTCCTCGCTGGTGCGGCCGATCGGGCCCAGCGTATTGAGCTGCGAGAAGAAGGACTCGTCCGCCGGCACGGTCGGCACGCGGCCCCAGCTCGGGCGGAAGCCCAGCACGTTGTTGAACGCTGCCGGGTTGCGCAGGGAGCCGCCGGTGTCGCTGCCGTCGGCCAGCGGCAGCATGCCCAGTGCAACGGCCACGGCGGCGCCGCCGCTGCTGCCGCCGGCGGAGCGGCTCGGGTCCCAGGCGTTGCGCGTGATGCCGAACACCGGGTTGAAGGTGTGCGAGCCCAGCCCGAACTCCGGCGTGTTGGTCTTTCCGATCACGATGGCGCCGGCCTTCTTCATGCGCTGCACGAACAGGGCGTCGTGCGTTGCGATGCGCAGCCCCACCGCGGGCGAGCCCTTGGTGGTAGGCAGCCCCTGCACGTCGCTCAGGTCCTTCACCGCGACGGGCAAGCCCTGCATCCAGCCAGTCATCTCCCCGCGCGCCAGCACCGCGTCGCGCGCATCGGCTTCGGCCAGCAGCGCCTCGGGCTCGCGCAGCGAGACGATGGCGCGATGCACCGGGTTGACCGCGGCGATGCGGTCCAGCGTGGCCTGCATCAGTTCGCGGCAGGAGACTTCGCGCGCGGCGATGCGGCGCGAGATTGCGCTGGCGTCGAGCGCCAGCAAGGCGGCAGGGGTCATGGAGCCTCGTTGAAATGCGACTGGCAGCGCGTATGGTGCCCGAGCCCTCGTGTTGTGAAGGGTCGGGTTTCCGGTAGGTTGGGTTGCGCGGCAGCGCACCCCAACACGCGGACGCCGGGATGTTGGGGTGCGCGTTCGCGCAACCCGACCTACGAAGACAGCACCAGCGGCAGGAACACGCGCCGCACTTCCGAGGCACCGCGCAGGCTCGGCTCGATCACCCGCGTGTACCAGGAGGGATCGCCCTTGAGGAAGTGCGCGTGCAGGTCGGCCAGCGCGCCCTCCTTCGCCGCCACCTGCGCGAGGATCGCGTTGACGCGCGCGAGGTTGGCGCGGGCGACCTTCGGCGGCACGCCGGTGAAGTTCTGCCGGTCGTCCCCGAACGTGGGGTCGTAGACCGTGCCGACCAGCAAGGGGCGCACGGGCAGCGCGCGCACGAAGGCAAGCAGCTTGCGCTCGAACTCGCGCATGCCGGCGCCGGTGTCCGCGGCCAGGCCGCGCAGCAGGTCGTTGCCGCCCACGGTGAGCAAGGCAACCGCCGGACCGGCCGGACGCGGCGCGCCCTGCAACTGCCTGGGCAGCGAGTCCACGGTGGCCCCGTCGACCGCATGGTGCTGGACGCGACCGCCGCGCCTGGAATGCAGGTCCTGGCCCCGGAACTCCGGGAACAGGCGATCGTCGTTGCGTACGATCAGTTGCGTGGGGTGCACACCGTGCTCGTTGTACACCCCGCAGTCGAGGATGGAATCGCCGAAGCTGTACACCGCCAGCGGGACGGCCGCGCCAGCGGCGCCCCCGCCTGCCCCGAGGGCCGTGGCGGAGAGCGCAAGGACGTGACGGCGTGTGGGTGGCATGCCGAACGTCAACTCACTGCCGGTTCGGATTGTCCGGGCGGGCGTCGCGCCGGTTCGACACGCCGTCGCCGTCGCGGTCCCAGCCGCCGCGCTCGCGCGCCCAGCCGCCGTTGCGCTCCACCCAGCGATCCTCGCGATACCGGTACCCGCGGCGCGCACGCTCCCAGTGGCCGGTGCGCCAGACGTAGCGACGGCCATTCCAGTCCCAGTGGCCCGGCACCCACACCATGTTGCGCCGCGGCGGCGGCACGCGCTCGGAGCGCGGCGGAGGTGGCGCGACCTGCACGATCACCTGCGCGGTCGCGACCGTTGCGAACAGGCTGCCCAGCGACAGCGCCGCCAGGCCACCCAGAAAGTCTCTCTTCTTCATGCCTTGCTCCTTGGCCTGCGCAATCGCGCCGGCGAGGCAGAGCTTGTGAGTCGCTGGCTGGCTGCACCCGTAGGACAAGCGCGCATCGCAGCCACCCACGTGTAAAGCCGCGCCCTCTTCCGCGCTTGCCCGCCCGCGGCGCAAAGCGGCACAATGGACCTCCCATGTGCTTTGCCCTTTTCATCGGTGACCACCTCGCACGCAGCGTGCGGGGCATCCCCGGTGCGCCTCCTGCCTGACGAAAGCCGCGGCCGCGCGGCCGTCTCGCCGTTTTTCGTCTTCGTTTTCCGCAGGAGTTCCCAATGGCTGATCTGTTCGACAATCCCATGGGCTTGATGGGCTTTGAGTTCGTCGAGTTCGCATCCCCCAACCCCGGCCAGCTCGAGTCGCTGTTCGAGAAGATGGGTTTCACGCTGGTGGCCCGGCA
>DATAGN010000644.1:0-3914 GCA_036263715.1 Ramlibacter sp. | reverse complement strand
GCACCGCCAGCGGCCCGACCGGCATGCCGGCCTGCAAGCCCGCCTGTTCGATGACAGCCGCCGGAACGCCTTCGCCCAGCATCGCCGCGCCTTCCATCACGAAGGTGCCGAAGACACGGCTGGTGAAGAAGCCACGCGCATCGTTCACCACGATCGGGATCTTGCCCAGCGCCTGCACGTAGTCGTAGGCACGCGCCACCGTTTCGTCGTCGGTGGCCTCGCCACGGATGATCTCCACCAGCTTCATCTTGTCCACCGGGCTGAAGAAGTGGATGCCGACGAATTTCTGCGGCCGTGCACTCGCCTTGGCCAGCCCCGTGATCGGCAGCGTGGAGGTGTTGCTGGCAAAGAAGCCGCCGGGTGCCAGCTGGGGCTCGGCCTCCCTGGTCACCCGCGCCTTGAGTTCGCGGTTCTCGAACACCGCCTCGATGAGCAGCTCGCAGCCCTGCAGGTCCTTCATGGACTCGGTGGGAACGATGCGCGCCAGCAGTTCGGCCTGTTCCTGCACGCCCATGCGGCCCTTGTCCACCCGCGCCTGCGTCAGCCTGGCGGAGTAGGCCTTGCCGTTTTCCGCCTTGTCCTGCGAGACGTCCTTCAGCACGGTGTCGATGCCGCGGCTCGCTTGCGCGTAGGCGATGCCCGCGCCCATCATCCCCGCCCCGAGGATGCCCACTTTCTGCGGCTTGAACTTCCCCTCGAACTTCGGACGCGACTGGCCGGCCTTGATCGCGTTCATGTTGAAGAAGAAGGTGTTGATCATGTTCTTCGCAACCGGCGACACGAACAGCCTGGCGAGGTAGCGCGATTCGATGCGCAGCGCGGTGTCGAAGTCGACCTGCGCGCCTTCGGCCATGGCGGCGAGCGCGTATTCGGGGGCGGGGTAGAGGCCGCGCGTCTTCTGCTTCAGCACCGCGGGCGCCACCGACAACATGCCGGCGACCTTCGGGTTGCCGGGCGTCCCGCCCGGCATCTTGTAGTCCTTGGCATCCCAGGGCTGCTGCGCCTGCGGGTTCGCCGCGATCCACGCCAGGGCGGCGTCGCGCAGTGCCGCGGCGTCGGGCACGAGTTCGTGCACCAGCCCGAGCTGCAAGGCCTCGCGCGGCGAGAACAGCTTGCTCTCCAGGATGTAGGGCTGCGCGCCCGCGAGTCCCAGCAGGCGGACCATCTTCGTGATGCCCGAGGCGCCGGGGATCAGCCCCAAGGTGACCTCCGGCAGGCCGAACTGGATCTTCGGACTGTCGATGGCGATGCGGTGATGCGCGACCAGCGCCACTTCCCATCCGCCGCCGAGCGCGGAGCCATTGAGGCAGGCCACGACCGGCTTGCCCAGCGTCTCGAGCGTGCGGAAGTTCTTCTTCATCTGCTCGATCTCGCGGAACACCTGCGGGGCGTCGCCGGCCTCCAGCCGCATCGTCGCCTTGAGGTCGGCGCCGGCGAAGAAGGTGCCCTTGGCCGACGCCAGCACGATCCCGCGGATGGCATCGCGATCCTTCAGCACCTGCTGCACGGCCTGGGTCAGGTCTTCCTGCCACTGCGCGCACATCGTGTTCACCGGCGAGCCGGGCTCGTCCAGCGTGAGGGTGGCGATCCCGTCGGCCAGGTCATAGCGGATGGTCTTCATCAGATGCGCTCCACGATGGTGGCGATGCCCATGCCGCCGCCCACGCACAGCGTGGCCAGGCCGTAGCGCAGCTTGCGCCGGTGCAATTCGTCGATCAGCGTGTTCAGGATCATCGCGCCGGTGGCCCCGAGCGGGTGGCCCATGGCGATGGCGCCGCCGTTGACGTTGACCTTCTCGTGCGGCACGCCCATCTCCTTCATGAACTTCATGGGGACGGCGGCGAAGGCCTCGTTCACCTCGAACAGGTCGATCTGGTCCACGGTCATGCCGGCCTTGGCCAGTGCCTTGCGGGCGGCCGGCATCGGGCCCGTGAGCATGATCGTGGGGTCGGCGCCGGACAGCGCCGCGGCGACGATGCGTGCGCGCGGCGTGAAGCCATGCGTCTTCGCGGCGGACTCGCTGCCGATCAGCATGGCGGCGGCGCCGTCCACGATGCCCGAGGAGTTGCCGGCATGGTGCACGTGCTGGATGCGCTCCACCTGCGGGTAGCGGCTGATGGCCACCTGGTCGAAGCCCATCGCGCCCAGCTGCTCGAAGGCGGGCTTCAGCGACGCCAGGCCCTCCATCGTGGTGTGCGGCTTGATGAATTCGTCGTGGTCCAGGATCACCTGGTCCAGCCAGTCCTTGACCGGCACCACGCTTTGCGTGAACACCCCGGCTTCGCGGGCGCGCGCCGCGCGCTGCTGCGATTCCAGCGCATAGCCGTCCACGTCCTCGCGCGTGAAGCCTTCCAGCGTGGCGATGAGGTCGGCGCCTATGCCCTGTGGCACGAAGGCGGTCGCCGAATTCGTCTCCGGATCCTGCGCCCAGGCACCGCCGTCGGAGCCGATCGGCACGCGGCTCATGCTCTCCACGCCGCCGGCCACCACCAGGTCTTCCCAGCCGGAACGCACCTTCTGCGCCGCCATGTTCACGGCCTCGAGGCCGGAGGCGCAGAAGCGATTGAGCTGCACGCCGGAACAGCGCCAGTCCCAGCCCGCCTTGAGCGCCGCCATCTTGGCAATCACCGACCCCTGTTCCCCGATGGGCGACACGACGCCCATCACCACGTCGTCGACCTGGGCCGTGTCGAAATCGTTGCGACGCCGCAACTCCGACAGCACGCCCGCGAGCAGGTTCACGGGCTTGACTTCGTGCAGGCTGCCGTCCTTCTTGCCCTTGCCCCGCGGGGTGCGGATGGCGTCGTAGACGAAGGCTTCGGTCATCGTGTTCTCCTGGACTGGGCTGGGCTGGGGCGCTTCGGTTCAGTATATTCACCGCGAGGAGGGACCTGCCCATGCCCCATGGACTCTCGCGCCGCGGCTTCATCGCCTCGGCCGCGGCGCTCGCCGCCGGCTCCGCCGCGGCGCAGGCGGCCACGCGCAAGCCCCATGTCGCCGACATGCACTCGCACTACGGCATGTTCCTGCCACGCCTGCTGGGGCTGGACCTGGCGCGGCACATGCGGGACAACGGCATCGTGCTGCTGGCGTGGGCGATCGTCGACGACCGCCCCTGGATCAGCTCGCGCGGCCCGCTGCGCCAGGTGGGCGAGCCCAAACCCGGCGAGATCTGGGCGAACTGGCAGCGCCTGCATGCGCAGTACGAGGCCAGGCTCGCCGAATGGAAGGTGGCCAAGGCGCTCACCGTGCAGGACGTGGATGCCGCGCTGGCCGGCGAGCCGCGCGTGCTGCTCGCCTGCGAGTCCGCGAACTTCCTGGAAGGCGACGTGCAGCGCGTGGCCGAAGCGCACGCGCGCGGCGTGCGGCACCTGCAGCTGGTGCACTACATCCGCAGCCCCCTGGGCGACCACCAGACCGACACGCCGCGGCACGGAGGCATGACGCCCCTGGGTGCGCAGGTCGTGGCCGAGTGCCGCCGCCTGGGCATCGTCGTCGACCTCGCGCATGCCACCGCGAACTTCGTCGACGCCGCGCTGGACGCGAGCGACGCCGCACCCGTCTGGTCCCACTCCTGGATCTCGCCGGCCGGCGGCAGCCATGCCGACGAGGGCTACCTCGCCCGGTCGCTGGCGCCGGCGCAGGCCCGCAAGATCGCGGCGCGCGGCGGCGCCGTGGGCCTCTGGTGCCTGCGCTCCTATGTTGGACCGGCCTATCCCGTCAACAGCAAGGGCACCTATGCGGACGAGATCGTGCGGATGTGCGACATCGTGGGGCCGCGGCATGTGGCCTTTGGCACCGACATGGAAGGGGTCTGGCCCAACCGCGTCATGAACGACTATGTCGACGTGCGGGACGTCGTGGAAGACCTGCTCAAGCGTGGCATCGCGGCGTCGACGCTGGAAGACGTCTTC
>DATAGN010000643.1:0-2529 GCA_036263715.1 Ramlibacter sp. | reverse complement strand
CCACCGCCCGCATCCTGGGCAGCCTGATGGAGAAGGAACTCGGCCAGCCCGTCAACGTGGTCAACCGCACCGGCGGCAGCGGCGTCGTCGGCCACGCGGCCATCGCCTCGGCGCCGCCGGACGGCTACACGATCGGGCTGGCGACGGTCGAGATCGGCATGATGCACTGGCAAGGCCTCACCGAGCTCAACGGCGCGTCGTACACGCCGATCGGGCTGGTGAACGCCGATCCGGCCGGCATCCAGGTGCGGGCCGACGCGCCCTACAAGACGGTGCAGGACCTGCTGGCGGCGATCAAGGCCAACCCCGGCAAGTTCAAGGCCTCCGGCACCGGCCAGGGCGGCATCTGGCACCTGGCGCTGGCGGGGCTGCTGCGGGACCAGAAGATCGACCCGGCGTCGGTGCCCTGGGTACCCAGCAACGGCGCGGCGCCGGGCCTGCAGGACATGGTGGCCGGCGGCATCGAGATCGCGCCGGTGTCGCTGCCGGAAGCGCGTTCGCTCATCGACGCAGGCAAGGTCCGAAGCCTGGCCATCATGAACGACAAGCCGGCAGCGCTGTACCCGAACGTGCCGACGCTGAAGGCCGCCATCGGCAGCAACTGGACGATGGCGGCTTGGCGCGGCATCGTGGCACCGAAGGGCATTCCCGCGAACGTGCGCGACCGGCTGGCGGCCGTGGTGCAGAAGGTCGCCAACAGCAAGGAATACACCGACTTCATGGCCAGCCGCGGCTTCGGCGTGATCTACGCCGGGCCGGACGAGTTCGGCCGCTTCATGGCCAGGTCGGACGCCGAGCTGGGCGCCACGATGAAGGCCGTGGGCATCGCCAAGTAAGTGAAACTCAACGACGCAGTCTTCGGGCTGCTGTTGATCGCGCTGGGCGGCGGCGTGCTGTTCGCCGTCCAGGGCTATCCCAAGATCCCCGGCCAGCCGGTCGGGCCCGCGCTCTTCCCCGGCCTCATCGCCGCGGGCCTCTGCGTCGCCGGCCTGCTGCTGGTGGTCCGGGGCTTGCGCCATCGGGCGGATCAGCCCTGGCTGGGCTGGGACGACTGGGTGCGTTCACCGCGGCACGCGCTGGCGCTGGCCGTCCTCCTGGGCGGCATCGTCTTCTACATCCTGGTCGCCAACAAGCTGGGCTTCCTGCTCACCGCGCCCCTCATCCTGCTGGCCCTGTTCTTCGTGCTCGGCGTGCGGCCCGTGACTGCGGTGATCGTCGCCGTCGTCGCCACCCTGGTCGTGCACTTCGCCTTCTACAAGCTGCTGCGCGTGCCGCTGCCCTGGGGCGTGCTGACGGAGTTCGCCTGGTGACCGGTTCCGCCCTGGTGCAGGCCTTCGCAATGGTGTTCGATCCGGGCACCATCCTCGCGGTGGTGCTGGCCTCGCTGTTCGGCCTCTTCGTGGGCGCGGTGCCCGGCCTCACCGCAACGATGGCGACGGCATTGCTGGTGCCGGTCACCTTCTTCATGCCGCCGATCCCCGCGATCGCCACCATGGTGACGGCCACGGCGATGGCGATCTTCTCCGGCGACATCCCCGGCTGCCTGCTGCGCATCCCCGGCACGCCGGCCTCGGCCGCGTACACCGACGAGGCCTACGCGATGACGCGCAAAGGCCAGGCGGAAATGGCGCTGGGCGCCGGGCTCGTGTTCTCCGCCGTCGGCGGCCTGTTCGGCACCCTCGTGCTGATCCTGGCGGCGCCGGCGCTGGCCGCGTTCGCCCTGAACTTCAGCTCCTTCGAGTACTTCTGGCTGGTGCTCCTGGGGCTGACCTGCGCCGTGTTCATCACCAGCGACCAGCCGCTGAAGGGGCTCGTCACGCTGCTGCTCGGGCTGCTGGTGGCGTGCGTGGGCCTGGGCAACCCCGCCGGCCACCCGCGCTTCACGTTCGGCAATGCCGAACTCACCGGCGGCATCGGCATGATCCCGATGATGATCGGCATGTTCGCGATCTCCGAGTTGATCCGCTACGTGGTGGACACGAGCCCGCCGGCGCAGCTGGTGGTCGAGAAGGTGGGCAACATCATGAAAGGCCAGTGGGAACTGGCCAGGCGCTACCCCCTGCAGATCCTGCGGGGCAGCACCCTGGGCACCGCCGTGGGCGCCCTGCCCGGCGCTGGCGCCGACATCGCCGCATGGATGGCGTACGCCATGAGCAAGAAGTTGTCCAAGGAGCCGGAGAAGTTCGGCACCGGGCACGTGGAAGGCATCGTGGAGTCGGGCGCGGCGAACAACAGCGCGCTGGCCGGCGCCTGGATCCCGGCGTTGGTGTTCGGCATCCCGGGCGACTCCATCACGGCCATCGTGATCGGCGTGCTGTACATGAAGAACATGAACCCGGGGCCGACGCTGTTCACGACCAACCCGCAGAACATCTATGCCGTGTTCCTGCTGTTCATCATCGCCAACATCATCATGGTGCCGCTGGGCATCCTGTGCATCAAGGTGGCCAAGCGCATCCTGCTGGTGCCGCGCAACATCCTGATGCCGCTGATCCTGCTGTTCTGCATCGTCGGCACCTTCGCCATCAA
>DATAGN010000642.1:0-8363 GCA_036263715.1 Ramlibacter sp. | reverse complement strand
GTGCTGCAGCTCGCGCAGGTGCCGCCGCTGCGCGTGATCCGCCGCGACGTGGGCAACCTGAAGCCTGCCTCGCTGCTGGTGCTGGGCGTGGGCGTCTCGGGCTTCGCGGCACTGCTGCTGGCGGCCAGCAGCGACCTGAAGCTCGGTGGCATTGCCGTCGGTGGTTTCGCGGCCGCCGTGCTGGTCTTCGCCGGCCTCAGCTGGGTGGCGGTAAAGCTGCTGCGGCGCGTCGTCAACGAAGCGACGGCGCCGCGCTGGCTGGTACTGGCGACGCGGCAGATCAGTGCGCGGCCTGCCTACACGGTGGTGCAGACCAGCGCCTTGTCCGTCGGCCTGCTCGCCCTGGTGCTGCTCGTGCTGCTGCGCACCGACCTGATCGCGAGCTGGCGCCAGGCGACCCCGCCCGATGCGCCGAACCGCTTCGTCATCAACGTGATGCCGGACCAGAGCGAGGCGTTCGTGCGCCAGTTGCGGGCGGCGGGCGTGCAGCGCATGGACTGGTTCCCGATGTTCCGCGGCCGGTTGGTGGCGGTGAACGGCCGCACTGTATCGCCCGACGACTTCACCGAAGGCCGCGCCCAGCGGCTGGTGGACCGGGAATTCAACCTGTCGTTTTCGGCGCAGCCGCCGGGCCACAACCAGGTCGTCGCCGGCCGCTGGCAGCCCGAGGAGCAGGGCGCCGTGAGCGTGGAAGAGGGCATCGCGACCACGCTGGGCCTGAAGCTCGGGGACACGCTGCGCTTCGACATCGGCGGCATCACGAACGAGGCGAAGATCACGTCGCTGCGCAAGGTGGACTGGGGCTCCATGCGCGCCAACTTCTTCGTGATGTACCCGGTGAGCCAGTTGCCCGACGTGCCGATGACCTACATGGGGGCCTTCAAGGCGCCGCAGCAGAAGGGCTTCGACAACGCGCTGGTGCGGGCCTTCCCGAACGTGACCAACGTGGACATGAGCGCCACCATCACGCAGGTGCAGGGCGTGCTGGACAAGGTGATCCGCGCGGTGGAGTTCCTCTTCGGCTTCACGCTGGCCGCGGGCCTGGTGGTGCTGTTCGCGGCGGTGGCCGCGACGCGCGAGGAGCGCGCGCGCGAGTTCGCGATCATGCGCGCGGTGGGTGCACGCGGCAGCCTGCTGCGGCAGGTGCAGCGCGCCGAGCTGGTGGGGGTGGGGCTGCTGGCCGGCTTTCTCTCCAGCATGGTGGCGTCCGTGGTGGGCTGGGGCCTGGCGAAGTACGCGTTCGACTTCGCCTGGACCGCTTCGCCCCTGGTGCCGATCGCCGGCGCGCTGGCCGGTGCCGTGCTGGCCCTGGCGGCCGGCTGGTGGGGCTTGCGCGAAGTGCTGAACCGGCCGGTGGTGGAGACCCTGCGCAAGGCCGCCGAATAGCCGCTTTGCGACAATGGCGGCATGAGCAGTGAAGACAAGCCGCAACACGCCACCGCGTTCGAGTGGGCGGGCGGCGAGGAGAAGGTGCGGGCCCTGGTGGATCGCTTCTACGACCTGATGGACCTGGAGCCGCAGTACGCGGAGCTGCGCGCCGCCCATGGCTCGCACCTGGACCGCGCGCGGCAGCACCTGTTCTGGTTCCTGTGCGGCTGGCTGGGCGGGCCGCAGCACTACACCGACCGCTTCGGCCACCCGCGGCTGCGCATGCGGCACATGCCCTTCAAGATCGGCATCGTCGAGCGGGACCAGTGGCTCGCCTGCATGGACCAGGCGATGGGTGAAGTGGAGCTCGACGAGAGCCTGCGCGCGCGGTTGCGCGAGTCCTTTTTCCAGACGGCGGACTGGATGCGCAACGCGCCGGGGTGATCCAATCAGGCCGAAGGCCGCAGCAACACGATCACCGCTCCCGCCCCGCCTTCATCCCCCCGCGCCTGCACGAACGCCAGCACCTCGTTCTTCTGCACCAGCCAGCCGTGCACCTTGCCCTTCAACACGGGCGTCTTGCCCGGTGAACCGAGGCCCTTGCCGTGCACCACGCGCACGCAGCGCAGGCCCTGCCGGACGGACTCGCGCAGGAAGGCGGCCAGCGCCTCGCGCGCTTCCTCGATCCGGAAGCCGTGCAGGTCGACCTCGCCCTGGATGCTCCACTCGCCGCGCCGCAGCTTGCGGGCCACGTCGATGCCGACGCCGGGCCGCCGGTAGCTCAACGCCTCGTCAGTCTCCAGCAGCGTGGACACGTCGAATTCGTCGCTGATGGATTCCTTCATCACGCGCTCGTCGTCGAGCTGGCGTTGCGCGGCAACGGGCGCCACCGGCTCCGGCGGATGGTGAACGCGCCCCTGCTTGGCCAGGGGCTGTACCTTGCCGGCGGCGCGCTGGAACAGGCTGCGTTCGGCTTCGAGCTTGCGCCGCACGAGCGCCTGCGCCGCCGCCTTCTCGCGGTCGATGCGCTCCCGTTCCTCGATCTGCTTCTTGATGGCGCCCAGTTCCTGCAGCGACTTGGCTTTCACAACAATCCTTTTTCCGCCATCGACAGCGCCTGTCCGGGCGCGACGATCACATGGTCCAGCACCCGCACGTCCACCAGCGCGAGCGCGGCCTTCAGCGTCTGCGTCAGTGCTTCGTCCGCCCGCGAGGGCTGCACCGTGCCACTGGGATGATTGTGCGCCAGCACCAGCGCGGCCGCGTGGTGGTGCAGGGCCTTCAGCACGACTTCGCGCGGGTACACGCTGGTCTGGGTCAGCGTTCCGCGAAAAAGTTCTTCCATGGCGATCAGCCGGTTCTGCGCATCGAGGAACAAGGCCGCGAACACCTCGTGCGGTCGCCGCGCCAGGTGCAGCTGCAGGAAATTCTTCACGGCGTCCGGCGAGCCGAACACCTCGCGCTGCTTCAGCTGCTCGGCCACGCCGCGGCGCGCGAGCTCCAGCACGGCCATCAGTTCGGAGCGCTTGGCAGTGCCCCCCAGCCCCTTGATGGTGCGCAGCTCGTCACCGCTTGCGTTCAGCAGGCCGGCCACGCCGCTGAAGCGCTCCAGCACCTCCTGCGCCATCTGGAACACGCCCCGGCCCGCCGTCCCGGTGCGCAGCAGCAGCGCCAGCAGCTCCGTGTCGCTCAGGGCCGCGGGGCCGCGCGCCAGCAGCTTTTCGCGGGGGCGCGCGTCGGCGGGGAGGTCCTTGGGCGACATCGACTCCCCGCCCACGGTCGTTCATCGCAGCAGGATGTCGCCGCGCGCCAGATTCATCTGGTACTCGAACTTGCTGTCGTTGTTCAAGTCCAGCGCCACGCCGACCGGGTCCGGCGGCAGGGGCGTCGGGTTCGCGGTGCTCAGCGCATGGACCCACACGGTTTCGCCGGTGCGCCCCGATGCGCGGAACTCGCCGGAGCGCACTTCGCCGCCTGGCATGTCGAATCGCATGTTGCCGCTCAATCCGTAGTGCAGCGGCAGCGGGCCGAGCCGCCCGTCGGTCGTGACGATGAATCCGGTGAACTCGGTCGTCAGCTCGCCGCCGGCGTTGGGATTGAGGCTGCCGACGGCGTCGAGCTTCAGTTCGTAGGGCGCCCATTCGGTCGTGCGCGACAGCGTGCTGCCGTCGATGGCGATGCGCAGCTTGCTGCCCTGGGCCCAGACGCGCGTCTGCAGCCCGCCGGTGTAGAAGTCCACCTTCATGTCGCCGTGGAACACGGTGACGCTGCCGGCCGACTGCAGCGACAGGCTCGTGATGAGCAGCTCGGCGTTCAGCCGCACCGTGCCGACGCCGATCTCTCCGTCCTGGACCTTGACCTCCATGCTGCCGTTCAACACCGCCGGAATGCCCTGCACGTCCTCCTTGCAGTTGCGGGCATCGAAGGAAAAGGTGTCGCCGAAACCCAGTCGCCGCGCCTGGGCCACCCTGGAGCGGACCGCCAGCGTGCCGCCCTGGGCGCACGCCAGCGTCTCCTCGCCGGGAGTTCCGGAGGCGAGGCTCGCGGCCACCGCACCCGCCACGACGCCGACCAGGGCTGCTACTGATGCCCCGTTGGTCATCGTCTCGTACCCCTCCCCGGCGACTTTCTTGACCGTCGCAAGGTCCATCGCCATTCCAGGGGGCGGCGGTGGCAGGACGACGACCTGCGAGGCAGGACCACCGCCGTCCGACCCGCCGCCACCGCCCCCGCAGGCGGACACGAGCACCGCGGCAAGCAGCAGGAAGACAAGGCCGGAGCGGGGCTGAGGCGAGTGCGGCATGGAGATCCTCGGTGGCGCTTGTGCGCGGGCAAGGACATGGTCGCGGCGGCGCAAGGGCGTGCGAAGTGACATATTCACGTGCCCGCCTCCGCCAGGAGGGTGAGGCCCGCGCGGGTCTTTGCCGCGGCGCCGGAGGGCGCGGCGGCCGAATTCCTACAATGGAGGCCACTTGATCGGGACTTCCATGGCCTCCTTCGCGCCCCGGGTGCAACCGGGCTCCTTCCTCACGCTGCATTACCGTCTTGCGGGGCCCGCCGGCGACATCATCAATACCTTCGGCGGCAAGCCCTCCACGTTGACCCTGGGGGCGGGCGAGCTGTCGCCCGCGGTGGAACAGCGCCTGCTCGGGCTGGAGGAAGGAACGCGCACGCACTTCGAACTGGCGGCCGGCGAGGCCTTCGGCGAGCGCAACCCGGACATGGTGCAGTGGGTGGCGCGCAAGCTGCTCGCGCAGATGGGCGACCCCCACGAAAGCTACAGCGTCGGCGACGTGGTGAGCTTCCCCACGCCCGATGGCCAGGGCGAATACGCCGGTTCGGTGCGCGAGCTGGGCGAGGACAAGGACGGCGACGGCAAGCCCGACGCGGTGCTGTTCGACTTCAACCATCCGCTGGCCGGCCAGCCCGTCACCTTCGAGGTGCACGTGATCGGGGTGCTGTGATGGGGCCGCAGGACATCCTCCTGGCCGAGCCGCGCGGCTTCTGCGCCGGCGTCGACCGCGCCATCGACATCGTGGAGCACGCGCTCGCCAAGTTCGGCGCGCCCATCTACGTGCGCCACGAGATCGTGCACAACACCTTCGTCGTCAACGACCTCAAGTCCAAGGGCGCGATCTTCATCGAGGACCTCGCCGACGTGCCGCCCGGCGCCACGCTGGTCTTCTCCGCGCACGGCGTCAGCCGCGCGGTGCAGCAGGAGGCGGCCGCGCGCGGCTTCCAGGTGTTCGACGCGACGTGCCCGCTCGTGACCAAGGTGCACGTGGAGGTGGCCAAGCTCGCGAAAGAAGGCTATGAGTTCATCATGATCGGCCACAAGGGGCATCCCGAAGTGGAAGGCACGATGGGCCAGCTGGACCACGGCATCCACCTGGTCGAGGACGTCGCCGACGTCGCGCGCGTGCAGCCCGCGCAGACCGAACGCCTGGCCGTCGTCACGCAGACGACCCTGTCGGTGGACGATGCCGCGGAGATCGCCGCGGCGATCAAGCAGCGCTTTCCCAGAATCCGGGAGCCCAAGCAGCAGGACATCTGCTACGCCACGCAGAACCGCCAGGACGCGGTGAAGATGCTCGCGCGCGATGTCGACGTGGTCATCGTCGTGGGCAGCCCGACCAGCTCCAACAGCAATCGGCTGGCGGAACTTTCGCGCAAGCTGGGGGTGCCCAGCTACATGGTCGACAACCCGGCGGAGCTGCAGGCCGGGTGGCTGGAAGGCAAGAACCGCGTGGGCATCACCGCCGGTGCGTCGGCACCCGAGGTGCTGGTGCAGGAAGTGGTGGCCCGCGTGAAGGCGCTCGGCGCCGTCTCCGTGCGCAAGATGGACGGTATCGTCGAGACCGTGAAGTTCCCGCTGCCCAAGGGCCTGAAGCTCTGACGGCATGAACCGCCACGCCATCGAAGCCGCCGCCGAGCGCTTCCGCACCGACCCCCGCGGCTTCGTGCGCCGCACGCCCCTGTGGAAGTTCCGCGGCAACCGCCTGGGCGTCGATTGTGCGCAGGTCTGGCTGAAGCTGGAGCACCTGCAGGTGGCGGGCAGCTTCAAGGCGCGCGGCATGTACAACCGGCTGCTGGCCAACCCCATTCCCGACAGCGGCGTGATCGTCGCCTCCGGCGGCAACGCCGGCATCGCAACGGCCGCTGCGGCGCAGGCGCTGGGCGTGAAGTGCGAAGTGTTCGTGCCCACCATCAGCAGCCCGGCCAAGCAGGCGAAGCTGCGTGAACTGGGCGCGGACGTGGTCGTCACCGGTGCCGTCTACGGCGAGGCGCTGCAGGCCTGCCTGGCGCGCCAGGCGCAGACGGGCGCGCTGCTCACGCACGCTTACGACCAGCCCGAGGTGGTCGCCGGCGCCGGTACCATCGCTCAGGAGATGGAGGAGCAGGGCGGGGAGCCCCCCGGCAGCGTCCTGGTGAGCGTGGGCGGGGGCGGGCTCATCGCCGGCGTCGCGTCATGGTTCCAGCAGCGCACCCGGGTGGTGGCGCTCGAGCCGGAGCTGGCGCCCACGTTGTACCGTGCGCGCGAAGCAGGGCAACCCGTGGACGTGGACGTCGGCGGCATCGCCGCGGATTCGCTCGGTGCGCGTCGCATCGGCGGGATCGCCTGGTCGGTCGCGCAGGAGCATGTGCGCGATGCGCTGCTGCTGTCCGACGAGGCGATCCGCCGCGCGCAGCTGACGCTGTGGAAGGACTTCAAGCTTGCCGTCGAACCGGCGGCCGCCCTGCCGCTGGCGGCACTGCAAAACGGCGCCTACGTGCCGCGCAGCGACGAGACGGTGGCGCTGGTCATTTGCGGGGCGAACGTGGATCCGGCGACGCTGGCGTGACGTCATCCCCGCGCAGGCGGGGCTCCAGCGCCTTCACTCCGTGCTCACCATCCACGGCACCCCGAAGCGGTCCGTGAGCATGCCGAAGTGGCCACCCCAGAACGGCGGCGCGAACGGCATCGTCACCTTGCCGCCTTCGGCCAGCGCGTTGAAGATGCGCTCCGCCTTGTCCTTGTCGTTCTGGATGTAGACCGACATCGTGATCCCGCCGTACGCGGGCGCGGGCATGCCGGGCATGCCGTCGCTGGCCATGAACTCGGCGCCCTCGGCCTGGAAGTTCGCGTGCATCACCTTCTGGCCCCACCCGGGCGGCATCTCGCCGGCCATGGGTGAGCCTTCGAAGCGCATGAGGGCTGTGACCTTGCCGCCCAGTGCCTTGGCGTAGAAGGCCAGCGCCTCTTCGCACTGCCCGCTGAAAGAGACGTAGGGAGCGATCTGCATCGTGTCCTCCTGGTGCATGGAAACGGATCCGGAATCGTAGCGGGGGCGCCGAATAAAATGGGCCGATGCTCGACGTCAACCTGCTACGCAAAGACCTGCCCTCGGTGATCGCGCGCCTGGAAGCGCGCAAGTCGCCCCAGCCCTACCTGGACGTGGAGGCCTTCCAGCGCCTGGAGGCGGAACGCAAGACCATCCAGACCCGCACGGAGGAGCTGCAGGCCAAGCGCAACGCGCTGTCCAAGCAGATCGGGCAGCTCAAGGCGAAGAAGGAGTCCGCCGACGAGGTCATGGCCGAGGTGGCGCAGATCAAGGTCGACCTGGACCAGTCCGCCGCGCGGCTGGAGCAGATCCAGCCCGAGATCCAGGCGCTGTTGCTCGCGGTGCCCAACCTGCCGCACGAAAGCGTGCCGGTGGGCAGCGACGAGAGCGGCAACGTCGAAGTGCGAAAGTGGGGCACGCCGCGCAGCTTCGACTTTGCGATCAAGGACCACGTGGACATCGGCGAGCCGCTGGGGCTGGACTTCGGCACGGGCGTGAAGCTCGCCGGCGCGCGCTTCACGGTGATGAAGGGCCAGGTCGCCCGGCTGCACCGCGCGCTCGCCCAGTTCATGCTGGACGTGCAAACGCAGGAGCACGGCTACACCGAGTGCTACACGCCCTACATCGCCAGCGAGGCCACGCTGCGGGGTACCGGGCAGCTGCCCAAGTTCGAAGCCGACCTGTTCGCCGTCAGCAAGGGGGGGCAGGAGGGCCTCGCGTCCGAGGACCAGCAGGCGCTGTACCTCATTCCCACCAGCGAAGTGACGCTGACCAACTTCGTGCGCGACGAGCTCGTGCCCGAGTCGCAGCTGCCGATGAAGCTGACCGCGCACACCGCGTGCTTCCGCTCCGAGGCGGGCAGCGCCGGCCGCGACACGCGCGGCATGATCCGCCAGCACCAGTTCGACAAGGTGGAGATGGTGCAGATCGTGCACCCGGAGCAAAGCTACGAGGCGCTGGAAGCCATGACGCGCCATGCCGAGGCGATCCTGCAGAAGCTCGGGCTGCCCTACCGCGTGGTGCTCCTGTGCAGCGGCGACATGGGCTTCGGCGCGGCCAAGACCTACGACCTCGAGGTCTGGTTGCCCGCGCAGGACACCTACCGCGAGATCAGCTCCGTGTCGAACTGCGAGGCCTTCCAGGCGCGGCGCCTGCAGGCGCGCTTCAAGAACG